>DDWC01000178.1:0-2167 GCA_002345475.1 Firmicutes bacterium UBA2296 | reverse complement strand
GGGACAAAGTCGATCCCGCCATGATGGAGAGGGTTGCGGCCATGGCAGCTACCTATATCTTCACCCTGGCAACAGCCGATTTTGGTTTTGCGGTACGCATGCTGGGGGAAAGCAAATTGCAGTTCGAGAAGACTGTCGGTGGCTATCTGCAGGACGTTCTGAACAGCGGCGGCTCTCTGGTGCTGGAGAAGATACGGAATCGACTGGATTTCTGGCGAGAACGCAAGGCCAACCAGATGGCCAGCCTCAGGCCGTTTGTGACCGAAAACCTTGAGCAGTTTGATTTGCTACTGGCCCAGGCTCAGGATTCGCTGCGTGACACTGTGGAAGGAACCTGGCAACGCTTTACCCACTCGGTGCAGGCCCTCAAGCTACCCTTGATCCAGACAGATGCTGCCCCTATGCCCCAGGGCGCGGAACTGATTCCGGTTCGTCTTTACCCCGGACCGCTCTCCTTGCGGGGGCACGCCGAGCGCCTCAGTGGGGAAGAGAGAGAAGCCTATGAAGGTCTATCGCAAAGATTTGGTGCTGACGCCCTGCGCACAGCAACCTGCGCGCTGTACTGGGCCGACGGCAAACGCAACATTGCTGAGATTTGCTCCCTGATTGAGATGGAGCTGGGCACTTCGAATACGGAGTTTATGGTGGCACATATGAAATCGCTGCAGGCCATGGGTTTGATCGAGCTAAAGTAGACGAATGGAGGCACACGTTATGAACATACTGGTACGAGGACCGCTGAGTGACGCTGAACAGGCTGCTGTGCTGGATGTGATGCCCAGAGCGGTCATTACCAACTGTCCGCCGAAGGAGGACGTGACACCTTTTCTGCGAGACGCAGAGGTAATCTTTGGGCAGTTATCTGCAGACAAGCTGCCTCTGGCTGGACGGCTTCGCTTGCTTCAGGTCACCTCAGCCGGAGTTGACCGGCTGCTTTCGGACGAACTCAGGCAGAGCAAAGCCGCGCTGTGCACGGCTAGCGGTATACACGGCGACACCATCGCCGAGCACGTCCTGATGATGATGTTGGCCATGGTTCGGCAACTCCCCGCCTATGTTCATGCACAGAAGGCACACGTGTGGAAGCCGCTGGATGTGGAGCTTCTCAATGGCAAGGTGCTGGGCATTGTTGGCTTTGGATCTATCGGGGAAGAGATTGGACGCAGAGCCAAGTCCTTCGGCATGAAGGTTATTGGACTAAAACGCCGCAAAGCTGAGACCGTAGACCGCAACATAGCCGACGATCTATGGGGTGAGGAGGACCTGGACCGCCTGCTGACCATAGCTGACCATGTAGTGATTGCCGTCCCCCTCACAGAGGCCACCCGGGGGCTAATTTCCCGCCAGCGCCTGGCTCTCATGAAGCAGACCGCCATAATCTACAACATAGCGCGGGGACCGGTCATAGACGAAGGCGCCCTGAGCGAAGCCCTGCGCGACAAGCGCATTGCCGGTGCTGGACTTGATGTCTTTGAGACCGAGCCATTGCCGGAGACCAGCCCCCTGTGGGATATGGATAATGTCATAGTAACGCCCCACAGCGCGGGCGGTATGCCGGACTACAGGCCGCGGGCCTTCGCCATTTTCATCGAAAACCTGCGACGCCTGCGAGACGGTGAGCCCCTCATCAACGAGGTGGATAAAGAGGCCGGCTACTAAAAGTTAAAAAGAGCGGGGGAGTTAATCCCTCGCTCTTTGCTTTTGCCGCAAAACACCTTACACTGGGCCTGCCTGGCGCCGATGCTGGCGCGACTCCAGGATGTATAGCAGGGCGAAGCAGGCGGCACCCAGCAGCCGCAGCCCGCTGGCCACCACCAGCGCACCCCTGATGCCTACGAGGCCCACGAAGAATATCCCCACATAGGGAGAAACCACAGCGGAAGCATTGGCGGCCGTGTTGTGATAGGCGATAAATGAAGTGCGATTGTCCTCGGGACTGACTTCGAGCAAAGTGTTAAAGAGGATCAGACTGATTCCGGCAATGCTAAATCCCATAATCAGGCTCCATACCGCCAGCATCCATAACTCAGTAGACGCAGCATAAAACAAAGGGGTGGCGGCAAGACCAAGGGCCGCAAAGATCAGCATAAACTTGTTCCCTTTTTTGTTAACCCATTTGGCCCACAGGGGGTAGGCTATGGTAGCCCCAATCGTAGAACACACGGAG
>DDWC01000086.1 GCA_002345475.1 Firmicutes bacterium UBA2296 | reverse complement strand
GCACAGACGAACTCACTGGATTAGCCTGGGCAATCACGCTATGCAACCAGGGGAGAATGTTTTAGAAGTCCACGGCTCGGGCAGTCAAAGGGGTACGCAGTTCTGGGGTTTTCGTATCTGCAGCAGTTTCACTATGCGCATGGACGGGGGCGGCGGAACGTACACGCTCACACCACGCCGGTTCAAAGATGTCAGCGGCAACTGGGTCTTGCCAGCGAACTTCATTCTGACACCGGAGGTTTTGCGCCATACCCCGGAGCATGCCTGGGTCTGGTATGACGACTTCCGCGCCGATACCGGGGGGTACTATGCCCAGAACGGCGGTGTGTGGAGTATATATCAGGACCCAAAACTCCGGGTGATGGTCCAATCTGACGCCCTATCCCCAGACGCTCAGGCACACCTGACCTATTACGGGTTTGGTGACCTAAACATCAGGGCCAGGCTGCGCATGACCCAGGGGAACGGCACCATGGGCATCGTGTTCAAAGCCCAAGGAGTAAACGACCTCTATCTGTTCCTTTTGCGTCGCAGCACGCAGACTGCGGAGCTGTGGCAAAGGACTGGTGGGGCCTGGGCAAGGCTCCAGCCTGACGTGGCGCAAAGTGTCGCATTGAATGCTCTCTATACCCTGCAGATTAGAACACGCGGCAGCGAGCTGCGGTGTTGGGTGGGCTCCACTATGGTTTTCAGCGTCTCCTTGTCCTTACCTGCCAGCGGTGGGTTTGGTATACGCACCAGCAATGCCGCTTGCGAGTGCAGCCTGCTGGACGCAGGTAGCCCTTATGTCTACGTGCCGCAGGAGGCGATAGATGTAACCCTGCCAGATGGGCAGACCGTTACCCATGGACGTATAGCGCGGACAGGGGTGACCTGGCTTGATCCATGGGGGTATTTCGAATATACGGGGCCAAACGAAGAGAGGGATACTCGGACAACGAGTATCCCTCTTGATTTTGACTACTTTCACACCTCACCGTTCCCGGCGTTTGAAGACGACAGGTCAGTAACGATTAAACTCCGTGACCGAGGTGTCTGGCTGACGGACGTGTATCTGGGGGATGCGCTTGGTTTCAGTGTGGCGCACTACTCCGATGCGGAACACTTCGCGGTGCTTAAGAATCTCGCGAAGCATCGCTGGGGCTTAAAGGGGGTGGCATTCTGGGCGTTGGGGTTACAGGACCCAAGAGTGTTCGATGTTGTTTGAGCGATCTAGCGACTGAGTAAAAATGAGGAGGAATGAACAATGTCTTGTCCAGCAGGAACAACTCCAAGTGTGCCCTTGAACGGTTTTGTTATTAATCGATTCTGCGTGAACAGAGGTGCCGCTGTCCCAGTGTGGTCCACCACCGCCGGGTCGTCCGGTTGTGTGCAAATTGGAACGCTTGGGACCAACGACTATTTCAGGTTTCAGTGGTGGTGGCTGCGCCCAAACACCTGGGACCCAAACTGGCCCTACGATTTTTGTGTGTTGGTACGCAACTCCTCCGGTATCCTCCAGTGGGGCTTTGTCAACAGTGCATCTCAGTGGCCAGCAGGCTTTGTCCCAGTTGAGGACCAGTTCTTTCTGTCCGAACAAGCGTGGAATGGAATGACGTTGCGGACTTACACTATACAAAATCGCTCGGCGGTATTAAGGAATCAGACTGGGGGCATCATTGAAACATTGCCTATTGGCTCGACCATTGCAGTCCGAGCCGGTTTCGCAGCTTCAATGGGACAGAGTTGGTGCACGTATTGGCAAGTTACTGCAGTCTTACGGTCAGGGCAGTGGCAATGGGCTGACCAGGCTGGCAGTACCTGGGGCTTTGTCGACACAGGGCTGCCGTTTAACAGGCCAAACACCAGCACGATTCGCACATCACTGGCATAACGACGAAGGCAGAGGTCAGACATTTGTCTGGCCTCTGCCTTTGCTTATCTAAAGCTGCTCCATGAATCTAAGATGCGCCCACGTTGATCAACATTCAGCACTATGGTGTAGATACCGGATCCGGTGTAAATCTCAATCATCCGCTGATAAACCACATCCTGCGAAACGGGGATGCCAGAAGCGCTGTCTCTGTCATGGTCAAGGGTGGTCTGCAGAAGAAAGGCAATCTCGTTTCGCTCTTTTGATCTGCCGAATAACTCCGGCTTGCCATACCTGGCGTCAAGGTAATCAGGATAAGGGTGACCAAGCAAAAAGGCCTCAGCGACCTCCCGAGAGTACATGTTTCCTCCCTCTCCCCAGTTAACGACGGCAGAAAGGCTGACACTGCGTGCCACCTTAATCTGCTCTTCAACGGGCAGATTGTCCACAGCAACGCCCGTATAGTCCCTTGCCGAAGTGATTCTGACCACTATAGAAACAAGGACCGTAAGTGCTACCGCTGTCGCTAACACCCAGAGTAGTCGTCTCCTCTTGCCCATATCGACCTTCCTTCCCTGACTGGCTATCTCCGCCTCATGGTGTGACTTACGACCTATTATACCCTATGAAAGAGCACAAGTAAATATCTGGGAGTTGGACAGTGCAGGATACCTTTGGTTTTTGGAACTCGGAGGGGTCGAAGGCATATCCCTGGCATGCGCATAAATCGAAGTTAAACGGAGGAGTTGTCATTGAAATCTACCATAGAATTGGCGAAAGCTACGTTTGCCGCCATAGGCGGTTTTCTGGGCTGGTATTTGGGCGGGTTGGACGGCTTTCTCTACGCCCTCATCGCCTTTGTTGTCGTCGACTATCTGACCGGTGTGATGTGTGCGGTTACGGACAAAACTCTGTCCAGTAAAATTGGTGCGAAAGGCATCGTCAAAAAGGTACTCATCTTCACGCTGGTGGGCCTTGGGCATATCATCGATAGACAGGTGCTCGGGCAGGCCCAGGCGATAAGGACTGCGGTGATCTTCTTTTACCTGAGCAACGAAGGTATTTCTATTCTGGAGAACGCAGCCGCTATCGGTCTTCCTGTGCCCGACAAGCTAAAAGATGTCCTGGCGCGGTTGCACGAGTCTAAAGGGGGCACCAGTTGAACCTGCGCCAGCTCTTATTCATAAACAACGCTTGCTTCAAGGCGGGCAGAAACATCGCTCCGCAGGGTATTATGGTTCACTCCACGGGGGCCAACAACCCGTGGCTCAGGCGCTACGTGGGGCCGGACGACGGTCTGCTGGGGAGGAACCGGTACAACAACCATTGGAATCAGGACAGGCCGGATGGCAGGCAGGTCTGCGTCCACGCCTTTATCGGCAAACTGGCGGATGGCTCCATAGCTACATATCAGACGTTGCCTTGGAACCATCGCGGCTGGCACTGCGGGCGAGGTGTGAACGGAACCGGCAACGACACGCATATCTCCTTTGAGATTTGCGAGGACGGCCTAGACGACGCCGTTTACTTCCGCAAGGTCTATAGCGAGGCGGTGGAGCTATGCGTGTATCTCTGCAGGCAGTATGGTCTCTCAGAGCAGGAGATCATAAGCCATTCAGAAGGCCACCGTCTGGGCATCGCCAGTAATCATGCCGACGTGATGCACTGGTTCCCGCGCCACGGTGAAAACATGGACTCTTTCCGCGCTGCCGTAAAGGCCGCGCTGTCAGCAGACGCAACTGATGCGCCCATTGTTGCTCCGATCGACGCGCTTTACCGGGTTCGCAAAAGTTGGGATGATGTTAGCTCCCAAATAGGAGCGTTCAGGGTGCTAGACAATGCCAAGCGCCTAGTTGACACTAATCCCGGCTACGCCGTTTACGACAACACAGGGGGTATGGTCTATGGTGGCACCGGCGTCACCGAATACGAGATCTACTCAGTGGTAAAGGGCGACTCGCTGTGGAGAATAGCGGCGAGCAAGTTGGGAAACGGGGCACGGTTTCCCGAAATAAAGGAGCTAAACGCTTTGACCTCGGATATCATCGTGCCCGGACAGAAGTTGAAGATTCCAAAGTAGCCGGATGCATTATAGATAGGCCCCATAGTACGGATTTATAGTCTGTACTGTGGGGCCTATCTTTTTGATGCACCCAAACCGTCCGATTTTACCTCCTGCGGTGGCTTAAGGCGAAGGCACCTATGGGCCTGTCCTGAAGGGGGTAACCAAATGACAAACCAGCAGAAAGAGACAATCACACAGCTGCGCAGCATGGGTCACAGCTATGCAAAGATAGCCACGTTACTTGGCATATCTGAGAACACGGTAAAATCGTTCTGTCGCCGCAACAACCTCGCAGGTGTTGGCAGGGAACTTGCCAGTCAAAATCCAGGCACCCTCTGTCGCCAGTGCAAAGCGCTGCTCATCCACACCGCCGGAGCGAAGCAAAAGCGCTTCTGCTCCGACAAATGCCGTATGACTTGGTGGAATGCCCACCCGGAAGCGGTCTCGCGGAAAGCGTTCTATCCCTTCACGTGTGATTATTGTGGCGCTAACTGTGAAAGCTACGGAAACAAGAAACGCAAGTACTGCTCCCGCGCCTGCTACGGCAAATCCAAGGCGGTGCGCCATGAGTAGGGAAGAGGCTATCATTCACTACAAGACAGCGGTGACAGTATTCAGGAAATGGCTTACTGAAGGACTGATCTCAGAGGATGAGCTGGCAAACATCGATGCGGTAGTAGCCCAGAAATATGGCCTTTCTTCCTCTAGCATATATCGCTAAAGTGCTTGATAACACAGGGGTTTAGAGCGAACATGTGATAGCGAAAGGAGGTCGCTCATGGAGAGGATAATAACACGAAGGCCGCATAGTTCCCCCTTGTTTCCCCGCAAGCAGAGAGTCGCCGCATATGCGCGGGTATCTAGCGGAAAGGAAGCCATGCTTCAGTCCCTCGCCGCTCAGGTCGGCTATTACAGCGAACTGATTCAGCGGCGACCTGACTGGGAGTACGCCGGAGTCTATGCGGACGAAGCGGTGACGGGGACGAAGGACAGCCGGGTCGAGTTCCAGCGCATGCTTGCAGACTGTAGAAAAGGTCAAGTTGACATGATTATTACGAAGTCTATTTCGCGCTTTGCCAGGAATACCGTTACACTTCTTGAGACTGTGCGGGAGTTGAAACTGCTGGGAGTGGATGTGTATTTCGAGGAGCAGAACATCCACTCGCTTAGCAGCGACGGCGAGCTAATGCTCACCATCCTGGCATCATACGCTCAGGAAGAGAGCCTTTCGGCCACTGAGAACTGCAAATGGCGCATCCGAAAGCGGTTCGAAAATGGAGAACTGGCCAACCTGAGGTTTATGTTTGGCTACCACGTCGTCAGGGGGAAGGTGGAGATTAACCCGGAGGAAGCGGCCGTCGTGCGCCTGATTTTTGAGGACTATCTGAGAGGCATGGGAGGCAGCGCCATAGCACGAAAACTAAGAACCATGAATGTTCCCAAAGTACGCAGTGGTAAATGGAAAAGCCAGCGGGTGATGGAAATCCTCAGAAACGAAAAGTATACCGGAAGCGCACTGCTGCAGAAAAAGTATGTAGCAGATCATCTGACGAAAAAGCTGGTTTGGAACAAAGGCGCCCTGCCGATGTATCAGGCGGACGACACACATCCGGCCATCATTGATTCAGAGACCTTCGAGGCGGCGCAGGTGGTCAGGGAGCAGCGGCGTAGAGTTTCCGGTGCGAATGATTCCACTGGCAAGAGCTATCCCTTCAGTAGCATCATCCTGTGCGGAAACTGCGGGAAGAAGTACAAACGGAGAGTCAATAAGGGAAACCCAGTCTGGCAGTGCTCTACATTCTTGCTAATGGGCAAGGCAGCCTGTCACACCAAACAGATACCGGAAGCCGTACTGCAAACAGCTGCTGCAGAGGCTATGGGCCTCGAAAGCTTTGATAAGGTTGCCTTCAGCGCGGACATCGCAGAAATCCTAGTGCCGGAGTTTAACAAACTGGTCTTCGTGTTCCGTGACGGTAGAATCAGTGAAAAGGTCTGGCAGGATAGGTCGCGGCGCGAGAGCTGGACAAATGAGATGCGCCATGAGGCTCGCGCTAGAGCTAAAGGGAGGGAGTAAGATGGCATCAAGCGTAAGGGTTATACCGGCCACCATTGGCCAGCGCTCTCTACATGATGGCTCACCGTCAGCCAAGCGCAGGATTGCTGCTTATGCCAGGGTTTCTACAGGCAGTGAAGAGCAGTTGACCAGTTACGAAGCACAGGTGGATTACTACACTAAGTACATCAAGGAACGTGAGGATTGGGAGTTTGTCAGGGTCTACACTGACGAGGGAATCAGCGCCACAAATACGAAGAAGCGTGACGGCTTTAAGCAGATGGTCGCCGATGCTCTGGCGGGGCAGATTGACTTAATCATAACCAAGTCAGTCAGTCGCTTTGCTCGGAACACCGTAGACAGCCTTGTCACGGTACGCAAGCTTAAGGAAAAGGGCGTGGAGGTCTATTTTGAGAAGGAGAACATTTATACGCTCGATAGCAAAGGTGAGCTTCTCATCACGATCATGTCTAGCCTCGCTCAGGAAGAGAGCCGCTCTATATCCGAGAACGTCACATGGGGACAGCGCAAGCGCATGGCTGACGGGAAGGTCAGTGTTCCATACGGCCACTTCCTCGGTTACGAGAAGGGGGAGGATGGACTACCGAGGATTGTAGAGTCCGAAGCCGAGATTGTGCGGATGATATTCCGGCTGTTTATAGAGGGTAAAACACCATCAGCGATTTCCAAGCAGCTTGCCAGCCAGGCTATCCCTTCGCCGGCAGGAAAAAAGACATGGCAGGTCGCCACAGTAAAGAGCATTCTGTCCAACGAGAAATACAAGGGCGAAGCCCTTCTGCAAAAGGGATTCACTGTAGATTTCCTGACGAAAAAGAGAAAGGTCAATGAAGGTGAGGTGCCGCAGTACTATGTGAAGAACAGCCACCCAGCCATTATTGAGCCAGACGAGTTCGACGCGGTTCAGATAGAAATTGAGCGTCGTAGGAACCTTGGTAGGCCCAGTAGCTGCCACAGCCCTTTCTCCGCGAAGATCGCCTGCGGTGATTGCGGTGGCTTCTACGGCTCAAAGGTCTGGGGCTCCAATACAAAGTATCGCCGCACAATTTGGCGATGCAATGAGAAGTACAAAGGTGACAAGCGGTGCAAAACTTCACACGTTACCGAGGATGACGTTAAGCAGCGATTCCTCAATGCGTTCAACACGCTGATGGGCGACCGAGAGGAGTTACTCACTAATTGCCGACGTGCTCAAAGCTACCTTTGCAACTGCTCGGAGATTGATGCTGAGCTTGCAGAACTTGGTCAGGAAATTGAGGTAGTCACCGAACTGTCCAAGAAGACAATCTACGAGAACGCCCGCGTAATGGTCAGCCAAGATGAGTGGAATGAGCGTAACAACAGTTATCTGGAGCGGCACCGCAAAGCCACGGAGCGGGTCGCCGAGCTTGAGAGACTGAGGAGTGAGCGTCAGAGTAAGTTCCTGATGCTCGAAGGTTTTATCCAGGGGATAGAAGCACGCCCGCTGGTTCTGGAGGAGTTCGACGAGA
>DDWC01000054.1 GCA_002345475.1 Firmicutes bacterium UBA2296 | reverse complement strand
TGGATGAGAAGCGGCGAGGCAAGACTATTCTCATGTCCTCTCACATGTTTGAGGAGGTCGACCGCACCTGTGACCGGGCTGGTATCATCCGCGACGGCAAACTGGTGGATGTCGAAGATGTGCAAAGGCTTAAGTCCAAGCAGCAGCGGCGGTACGTGGTGCAGGTTGCCAGCGAAGCCGATGTTCAGACCTTACGGGAGAGCGGCTTGGACATANNAATAACCATCACCGATGACTATGCCCCCATGTTTCAGACCCTGTCCCGCTGCCGTGTGAATGGGCTGGAGGCCGTGTCCCAATCTCTGGAGGATGTTTTCATGCAATACTACGGCAGGGAGGCGAAGTCATGATATCCTGGCCACTTTTCAAATACAACATGCGTCAAAATCGCACTCTGTGGATGATCATACTGGCCATCCTTGCTATGTACTTGCTCATCATAATGACCATGTTCGACCCCAACATGGTGGATTCTCTCGAGCGGATGCTGGAGCTGCTGCCCGAGGGGCTAGTGAAGGCCATGGGCTTTGAGAGCTTTGGCACAACGTTGCTGACCTTCACCGCCAACTACATTTATGGTTTTCTGGTCTTCCTTTTTCCCATGATCTACTCAGTGATGGTTAATCATAGGTTAGTGGCACAGCACATAGACAAGGGAAGCATGTCATATCTATTAGCCACCCCCAACACCCGCAGAAAAATTGTGCTGACACAGGCCGCTTTCAGCATCTTTGGCGTGGCCGCGCTCTTTGTCGCCGCCACAGTCATTGCCCTGGTGGCTGCGGCGCTTATGTTCCCGGGTGCCATGGAAGCGGGGAAGTTCATCTTGCTTAACCTGTACACAATCGCGGTATACATGGCGGTCGGCGGTATTGGCTTTCTCGCCGGATGCCTGCTGGAGGAGAGGCTCAGTCTGGCGGTAGGGGCAGGGCTGCCGGTAATGTTTCTCTTTTTTCAGATGCTAGGCAACGCCGGCGACAAAATAGCCTGGCTGGGCAAGTTTTCTTTGTACTACCTTTTCGACTTTGACCGGCTCTTTTCTCCCGAGCAAAGCGTCTTGCCACAGGTGCTGGCTCTGCTTGCCATCGCGCTGGTAACCTACGGCCTGGCGGTACTCAGTTTTGAGAAACGCGACATGCATGTCTAGTCAGACGTAATACACTATCAGTTAAATCAGAAAGGATGACAACGTATGATCATAGGCCATTACAAAGACGTCCCACCCAGTGTTGTGACGCACCCCGAAGCCCGCGGTGCAACCATGCGCGTACTGCTTGGACCCGGCAGCGGGTGGGACGATCACGTCATGCGAGTTTTTGAGCTGGAACCAGGCGGGAATACTCCTCGTCACCGCCACGACTGGCCCCATATCAACTACATTATTTCAGGGCAGGGTTCTCTATATTTGAAGGGAGAAGACCATGGCCTTTCCGCGGGAGGGTACGCGTTAGTTCCCGCAGGTGAGGAGCATCAGTTTAAAAATGTCTCGGACGAACCCTTTGTCTTTGTGTGTATCGTACCGGTGAGAGGACACTACTAGATCAGCCAGTTTCCCGGCCGCATCGCGGCCTATTTTTTTCGCTGTGACCTGCCGCGGCAGGTATGCGGCACTAGACAAAGAAATGTTTGTATAGCGAAAGAAGTGAGGTGTGACTATGATTGATCCCAGAAGTATAAACCTTGCCGATCCCAGCTGGCTGCCCGGCCCCAAGACAACATTCAGGTCCTTAAAGGCGGCTGTCAGTACGGATAATGCAGTGGTGACCCATAGCCTGCTGAAAATACTCGAAGAAGGCGGCAATGCTGTCGATGCAGCGGTCGCAGGGTGCCTTATTCAGGGCACAATAGAGCCCTACATGACCAACCATGCCGGGGCCGTATCCTTTCTCTATTATCACGCCCCTGAGGGCAAGTTCTATCAACTGGACAGTACCGGAACCTACCCCCCCAACTTGCCGTTGCACAAGCCCATTCCAGCACAGCGCTCCGGCTATGCGGCTGGCCCTGTACATTCCTGCATACCCGGCTTCATGAAAGGCCTCAAGGAAATACACAACCGTTTCGGTTCTTTGCCCTGGGAGAGGCTCTGCGAAGACGCCATCTACTGGGCAGAAGAGGGCAATCACGTTTCTCAGTTTGAGCTGGAAGCCACCATTGCCGCTGGCGACATTTTTACCTACTTCCCGGAGGGACGTGAGTTTTTTTACAGAGAGCATGGTTACTTCCCCCGCATAGGCGAGCGTTTTGCTAAACCCGCATTGGCCAGAACTTTGCGCCGGCTCGCGGCAGAGGGTCCCGACTACATGATCAGCGGGGAATGGGCTGAGCAGTTCGTAACTAAAGCCAACGAACTGGGCTGGAAGATCACCATGGCGGACATGGCAGCCAATGCACCGAGGTGGATAGAACCCTTGCGTTTTGGCCTGCGAGATCTGGAAATAGTGGCGCTAGGCCCGCCGCAGCAACAGGGGCTGCAGGTGGCCCTGACTCTGGGCATCCTCGATAAGCTGGGTATTGAGCAATACCATCCATATTCGGCCGAACATCTCTACTTCATGGCTCATGCCTTACGGCTGAGCAACCTGCTGGTAGGCTATGTTCAGGATCCGCTGGTGGCACCCTTTGACACTGCTTTGTTTACGGAAGGCAGCTATCATGAGTACTGGGCCCGCTTCCTCAGGAGTCATATGCCCAGGGTGGACCTCAGCAATCATATGCGCCTTACCGCCAAGAGTAGCATAGCTAACAACACCGGCATCCCTTCCTTTGCGGGAAGCGAAGCATCGACGGAGAAGAAGGCCGGAAGTTGTGAGTTAAGCATAGTGGACGAGAGCGGCAACTGGGTTCAAATGATGAATACCCTGCAGGGAGGTGGTATTCCCGGCATGGTCATCGGAGGAGTGCCCATGATAGGCAACCATTCTTCTGTCAACAGCTTTAAAATGATGGACATAAAGTTGGTGGAGGGTGCTCGACAAAGGCTGATTATGGGGCATACGATGATCCTCAGGGAAGGCAAGCCCATCCTGCAGATAGGTACTCCAGGTTCTCCGCCCAATACACAGGCCCAGGCCCTGGCCAACATGATCTTTTTCGGCATGGAACCCTACGAAGCGGTGGCAGCTCCTCGCATGTACGCTCTTATGGACGACAACACCCTGGCTATCGAGGACCGTGTAGACCAGGAGGTTTTGCGAGCCCTGTACTCCATGGGGATAAATGTAAGACTCAATCTGCCCTGGGACTGGCATATGGGGTCGTTCCAGTGCTGTTATATGGACAGTACCACCGGGGAGCTATGTGCTACGGTGGACCCCCGGCGCTGTGGTGTAGCAGGGGGTCTGAAATAGCGTAGGGTTATATTGCATAGCGTCATCCTTTCTGGTAGAATTACTTCTGCGCGTAACATGGTGGGTGTAGCTCAGTTGGTTAGAGCACCAGATTGTGGCTCTGGGGGCCGTGGGTTCGAATCCCATCATCCACCCCATCTTGCGCCCGTAGCTCAGCTGGATAGAGTAACGGACTACGAATCCGGTGGTCGCAGGTTCGAATCCTGCCGGGCGCGCCATATTTGAGAAGTGAGAAGTGAGAAGTGAGAAGTGAGAAGTGGGACGTGAGACGTGAGCCTTGGTTGCCTGGTGGCTGGTGTCTGGTGGCTGTTCCATGCGGAAGTAGCTCAGCGGTAGAGCATCGCCTTGCCAAGGCGAGGGTCGCGAGTTCGAATCTCGTCTTCCGCTCCAGAGTCAAAGTGCTTGCCATTGTGGCGAGCTTTTTTTATGCTATAATGTAGTGGTTAACCATTTGGAGTTAATACAGTTTAATGTTGAGGAGGACCATAGCTTTGAAATTAGAGGTATTAGAACTGGAGAATCGCAAAGCACAACTTGACGTGACAGTGGATGAAACAGAGGTGGCGCAGTCTCTTGACGGTGCCTACCGCAAGATAGTCAAAGAAGTGAATATCCCCGGTTTTCGCAAGGGCAAGGCGCCTCGCCATCTTATTGAGGCTCGCTTTGGCTCAGAGGCTCTTTATCAGGATGCAATTGACATTTTGCTCCCCCAGGCTTATGAATTTGCGCTGGGTGAGTCGAAACTCGAGCCCATCGATCGCCCGGTAGTTGACGTCATCGAGTTTGAGAAGGGCAAGGAAGCGGTATTGCGTTTTGTTATTCAGCTTCCTCCCACAATCACCCTGGGTGAGTACAAAGGTGTTGAAGTGACCCAGGCCGAGGCAAGCGTTGCCGACGAGCAGGTTGAGGCTGAGCTGACCAAGCTGCAGCAGCAACATGTCCGCATGGTCGACGCTGTGGCAGAAGCAGTCGACAACGGACACCTGGTAAACATAAACTATGCCGGACGCCTTGAAGGTGAACTCTTTGATGGCGGATCGGCCGATAACCAGAATCTCGAGATCGGTTCCGGGACCTTCATTCCCGGGTTCGAAGAGCAGGTCATAGGCATGCAGCGTGGCGAAGAACGTGACATCACCGTAATGGGCCCCGCCGATTATCATAGTGAAGAGCTGGCGGGTAAGGAAACGGTATTCTCCATTAAGCTTAACGACATCAAAGAGAAACTGCTGCCGGAGCTAAATGACGATTTCGCCAGAGAAATCAGCGACCATGAATCAATGGACGAACTGCGTGCAGAGCACAAAGCCAAGCTTGTCGCCGCGGCAGAGCGCAATCGCAAGACTCAAATCGAGAATGCCGTCGTGGCTGCGGTCGTAGAAGCTGCAACGGTAGAGATCCCCGCCGTGATGATCGAGAGTGAAATCGACTCCATGATCGAAGACCTCAAGTTCAATCTCAGCCGTAGCGGGCTCGAGTTTGATATGTATCTGCAATATCTGGGCAAGTCCGAAGAGGAAATGCGCACTGATTTTGCTGCTGGAGCCGAAAACCGGGTGAAGACCCGTCTGGTTATTGACGAGATAGCCAGGACAGAGAATGTCGAGGTTACTGATGAGGATCTCGAGCTTCACCTGGAAGAAATGGCGCGCCCCTATGGGCAGACCGGTCAGCAGGCTCGCGAAATGTTGGTAGAGCGAGGCCAGCTCCACGCTGTGCGTGAGAGCCTGGTATCGAGCAAGACCATCGATTACCTTGTTGAACAGGCCGTAGTTAAGACCGAATAGGAGGTTTGTTAGGTATGGCATTAGTTCCCTTTGTCATCGAGCAGACCAGCCGGGGAGAACGCAGTTATGACATCTTCTCGCGTCTGCTCAAAGATCGCATAATCATGCTCGGAACACCAATTGACGACACTGTAGCTAATCTAGTCGTTGCCCAGCTTCTACATCTTGAGGGTGAAGATCCTGACAAGGACATCGAGATATACATTAATAGCCCGGGAGGTCAGGTAGATTCGGGACTGGCCATATACGACACCATGCAGTTCATTAAGCCGCAGGTGCGGACTATCTGTGTGGGCATGGCTGCCAGTATGGCTGCCGTGCTTCTGGCTGCCGGTTCTCCGGGCAAGAGACTCATCCTGCCCAACGCCAGAGTCATGATTCATCAGCCTCATGGTGGAGCACAGGGTCAGGCAGTAGACATCGAAATCCAGGCCCGGGAAATCCTGCGCATGAGGGAGAGTATCAACAGAATTCTGGCCAATCACACCGGCCAGACTGTGGAGCAGATAGCCAAAGACGTTGATCGCGACTTCTGGCTGGGCGCCGAGCAGGCCAAGACGTACGGCCTAGTAGACGAGATCATTACCAGGCGCCACAAGCAATAGCCTGAAGGAGGTGGCAAATGTTCAAATTTGATGACAAGAACTCCGTTAAGTGCTCCTTCTGCGGCAAGACGCAGGAACAGGTCAAGAAGCTGATCGCCGGACCCGGTGTCTACATCTGCGATGAATGTGTGGAGCTTTGCATGGAAATCGTGGAGGAAGAGGCGCAGCAGGAAAACGAAGTTGAGCTACAGGAGCTTCCCAAGCCGGCCGAAATAAAGGAGTTCTTTGACCAGTGGGTAATTGGTCAGGATCGTGCCAAGCGCGTTCTGTCGGTGGCAGTATATAACCACTACAAACGCATTTTCTCCGGCAACAAGTCCGATGACGTGGAGCTCACCAAGAGCAACATCGCCCTGATAGGGCCGACCGGAGTTGGCAAAACTTTGCTGGCTCAGAGTCTGGCGCGGATACTCAATGTGCCCTTCGCCATTGCTGATGCCACGTCCCTCACAGAAGCGGGCTACGTGGGTGAGGATGTGGAAAACATCCTGCTTAAGTTGATTCAAAACGCCGATTTTGATATTGAACGCGCAGAGCGGGGCATCATCTACATCGACGAAATCGACAAAATTGCCCGCAAGTCAGACAACCCTTCCATCACCCGGGACGTGTCCGGCGAGGGCGTGCAACAGGCGCTACTGAAAATCATTGAGGGCACCGTGGCCAACATCCCGCCCAAGG
>DDWC01000167.1 GCA_002345475.1 Firmicutes bacterium UBA2296 | reverse complement strand
CTGCTCTACCGACTGAGCTACCGCGGCACGATGGCGGAGCTGACGGGAATCGAACCCGCGGTCTCCGGCGTGACAGGCCGGCATGTTAACCGCTACACCACAGCTCCAAGGATGGTGGGAGCAACAGGGCTCGAACCTGTGACCCCCTGCTTGTAAGGCAGGTGCTCTCCCAGCTGAGCTATGCTCCCACGCATTTAGTAGTATACAGACTGGGCTATGCTTCGTCAAGGGAAATTCCGCTCTACCATGTCTGACTTCCCTCATCTGGCTATCCAGTCCTAACTCTTACCTCTGAAGTCCAACTTCGAACCTATACCCGTGAACCTCTAAAGTCTAATCTATAGCCCCTTTGCTTTTTGCTTTCTTTTTTGTTTACTCACGTCCAACGTCTAATCTGTAGCCCTTTGGTCTTTTGTCTTCTGTTTCTTGTTTACCCACGTCTAACGTCCAACCTCTAACTTCTAACCTCTAAATAGTGGTACGCCCGAGAGGAATCGAACCTCCGCCACCAGATCCGGAGTCTGGTGCTCTATCCACTGAGCTACGGGCGCATTTGCTAGATTATTATAACGCGATGACGTTGATTGCACAAGCGAAGGCCGCTGTCTCTTCTTCTGAAAGACAGCGGCTGCCGCATTATCTATTTAGCTGTCAGTTCCACCGATATGCGTGTATAGTACAGCGTGGTGCGACCCTCGAACCCAGAATCGGTGCCTACAAAGATCCACAGGCTACCATCGGCGTCGCTCACCGCTTTGAGGGGTTGCTCATTGTTGGTAAGTGTCTTAAGCTCATACACGTCAAATTCCTCGTTCTGCACCTTCGCCACATCGCCAATGCGCAGTGCACTCTCGCCGTCGTTGTTCTGGTTACCCTTGTCTACGTTGAGAATCCAATTGGGGTGGGGGCTCCCCTCCTCGGCTACAGGGATCGGCTCCGTATCTGCTGCACCCACCTTAACCCAGACCGCCTCGCCCGGAGGGCCTCCGATGCCTACGGCTCCAGCGGGGGCGTCCGTGGCAAATTCTACGGTAAAACGAAGCCAGTAGGTGGTATTAGGCTCTATTCCATGGGCAGTAGTGAGTTGCTTCTTTATGTACATAAACAGATCGTCGCTGCGATTGTGTCCGCTGAGCATCAGAGACATCCCCTCGCGGTCTGCCTCAGGCAGGCTTGATGGCCTTTCTCTGTGCGCAAACTCCAACTCATAGATGTCCGGAGCGTAGTCGATAGGGAGGTCGGTAAAGTCACCGGTCCAGCCATGATCGTCTGCGCTGAAATCGTAGTCCAGACTTATCCGTTCCGGCTCAGGCTGTGGTTTGCTGCACGCCGCAAGGGATGCCAATAACATCAGGGAAAGCAGAGTTGCCTGCATTGTCCTCTTTCTCATAGAGATTACCTCCTAAGGTATGACTTATATGTGTAGACTGCAAAAGGCTCAGGTTTGTTCCACCACTGCCTTGAGGCCATGGAAGGTGCGGAACCTTTCCAGGCATGCGGCGATTGCGGACTTCAGCTCTTCAGTAACTCTGATGTTCGGTTCGTACCAGACATTTTTGAGTAGCAGGTTTTGCTCCTTGCGGTCGCACACCACTTCTATGCGCCCGACAAATCCATCGCCGTGCAGTATAGGCAACACATAATAGCCATACTTGCGTTTTTCAGCAGGTACATACACTTCCCATGTATAGTCAAAGTCAAAAAGCGCCCTGATCAGCTTGCGATCCCACATCAAATTGTCGAGAGGTGCCAAGAGCTCGGTGCGGGGCGTCAGATAAGTCTCCCTGCAGGCATACTCCAGGAGAGTCAGGTCCGAAGTGGCAATATAGAGCTCATCCTTTATCCCTTCTATCCGACACGGAGCTATGCTTCCCTCAGCCGCAAGCTCAGCGAAGGCCCGGCGCCTCAGGGAGGCATCCATGGTAGTAATGCCTAACCAGGCATCGGAAGCTCGATTCCAGAGCATTCCCACCGATCTGATCCGGCGCAGAAGGCGCCACTTGACGTGATCAAGATCTTCCGGGAAAGGATCGTTCGCCTGCAGTACCTCAGCAGGAATGTGGTCTTCAGCCAGAGCGTAGAATTTGACAGATCTCTTCTTGTGGTGAACTACCAGGTCTCCGCGAAAATACATGGTCTCAAGCGCGGCTCTGGCCAGTTTGGTGCTACTCCAGTACCAATGCACCTTGTCCTCAAAACCGATATCTTTGGAACTCACGGGCCCGCTTTCGCTGATGAGCTGTCGGATCTGGGGAATGATCGCCTCAATCTCATCCATGGAGCGACCCCGTTCATGGTGTCCCTGGCGAATTCTGGCGAAATATGGCCAATCCTTGACCTGAATAATGGATAGCTGCTTGTCGAAGTAATCTACCAGGACCCGCTCTGTGTACAGCAGTTCGAGTATCATCTGGGGCCGATATGCCTCCACCCTTGACTGCAGCACCAGGTCTGAGTTGCGACCGCAGACGTCAATGGGATCAAACTGCACACATCCTGCCTGCTCCACAAATTCCAGGACGCCTGCCCGCCCCACGAATTTCTTCTCCCCAATGAGACCCTGCTTGATTAGTAGATAGCGACGTGCTTGCGACCTG
>DDWC01000187.1:5675-5875 GCA_002345475.1 Firmicutes bacterium UBA2296 | reverse complement strand
GGGCCGGGGCGTTGTCCTCTCCCTTGCGCGATCGCTTCGGCGTTATATCTAGACTCGAATACTACACACCTTCTGAACTTCTGCAGATCGTGGTGCGCTCCGCTGCCATTCTGGGGGTAAGGCTCGAGAGAACCGGCGCTGAGGCAATTGCCCTGCGTTCGCGGGGGACACCTCGGGTGGTTAACAGGCTGCTACGGCTA
>DDWC01000187.1:278-5647 GCA_002345475.1 Firmicutes bacterium UBA2296 | reverse complement strand
CTGAATCTTCTCGAAGTGGATCGCCTCGGCCTTGACGCTACTGACCGCCTCTTACTTTCCTGCATGATCCAGAAGTTTGACGGCGGGCCGGTAGGCCTCGACACCATGGCCGCATCCATAAGTGAGGCTCCAGAAACCATAGAGGATGTTTATGAGCCTTACCTGTTGCAACTTGGTTTCCTGCAGAGGACTCCCCGCGGTCGGGTTGCCACCCGTCTCGCTTACGAACACATGGGCTTCACTTACCAGCGAGAACCCGATACCGCGGAAAGGTTGTTCCCATGAACATTCCGGCAAAGTCCAAAGGGCGTCTGTTGCTCCACACCTGTTGCGGTCCGTGCTCAACCTTTGTGGCGCGCTGGTTCGCCGAAGCCGGTTATGAAGTAACAGGTTTTTTCTATAACCCGAACATACACCCCTATGAGGAGTATCAGCGGCGAAAGGCCGCCGCCGAAGCCTGGGCTGAGGCTTCCGGAGTTCCTCTTATAACAGACACGGACTACGACCCGGAAAACTGGATAGTGTCGATTGGCTCCGACATATCCAGCCGTTGTACAGCCTGTTATCGCCTGCGGCTGATACCTGCGGCCCGCAAGGCCAGGGAGCTTAACTGCGTGGCCTTTAGCACTACCCTGCTGATCAGTCCCTACCAGCAACATGACAATATCCGTCTCGTAGGAGAACAGGTAGCTCTGGAATCAGGCGTCGATTTCCTGTACCGCGACTTTCGGCCAGACTTCAGGCAGACCTACCAGCTATCGCGCAGCCTCGATCTTTACCGTCAGAATTACTGTGGCTGTATTCTCAGCGATCTGGAGAGAGCCGCCCGCCTGGCAGCCAAGGCACAAAAACGTTAACTGATTGTAATGTTGTCAAGGCAGGTAATATTACTTAGTCACCGAAAATGAATCAGTTGAAGGGAGTGAGGGGCTTGCGCCGTAAGAGACTGATCAGAGCATTACAGAACCTGACATACGTGTTAGCAGCGGTGTCGCTGCTGTTTTTGCTGTCTCCTGGCTACCCCACATATGCCGACAGCGGGGTCCCTTCCCACAACACCATCCGCATAGGGCTCTACCATGGGGTGCAAAGTCTGCCTGGAGCAACAATAGCTTACCCTGGCGAAGTGAGATTTATCACCGAGAACTTTTTCGGCGAGGCTATCGAGCTGGCGCGGGACTTTGGACCTGGATGGTCTGTTCGGCGTGAGGCAGTCGCCCTGGCCGTGGGGCCATATTCCTCACAGTGGCAGGCTGAGCAGAACATCGCCCGCTGGCCAGTTTCCATGGGAGCAGCCTTTGTCAGCCGCGAAAGCGATGGCTACTATCTTGTGGGGGGCGTATTTGTCAGTGTAGAGCAGGCCTCCGCGGGTCTGACACAGTTAATCATGGCCGGTCTTGGCAACGCCCGTGTGCGCGGAGCCCATCATCTGCGGTCTGCTATGTCTTACAGCCGCGAGGAGGCCGAACAGCTGGTCTCGATTCTCC
Source organism: Firmicutes bacterium UBA2296 (assembly GCA_002345475.1). Classification (GTDB taxonomy): domain Bacteria; phylum Bacillota; class UBA994; order UBA994; family UBA994; genus UBA2296. Next base: position 4,160 of record DDWC01000187.1, on the reverse strand, counting down.
AATCCTTTGGCGTGCACAGCGCCCGCGTAGTATATGATGGCAGTTTCCGTCTGGCTGCAGGCTATGCCACAGACCTGTATGGACTTTCCGCCACGGAACAGCAAATCAGCGCTATATTGCCTCAGGTGGTCATGCAGTCCTTCTCTCCGAACTTTCGCCGCATAGACGTTGTGCGGAACGATGGACGGACCATCCTGACCTATGATTATATGCCCAATATGCCACTGCGTGTTGCGGCGGTCGACTCTGGCATTCTTAGCGTGGAGGGACGGCAGCACCGGGGAACCTACGAGTTCCTTCTGACGACAGACTTGCGCTTCAACGTGATTTCAATTATGGATGTAGAAGACTATCTCAAGGCCGTAGTGCCACGAGAGATGCCTTCGCTGTGGCATATCGAAGCCCTGAAAGCTCAAGCCGTGGTCGCCCGTACCTACACTCAAGCCAGTCGCGGCAAACACGCAGCCTCAGGCTTTGATTTGTGCACCTTCAGTAGCTGTTGTCAGGCTTACGGCGGAGTGGATTGGGAGCATCCGAATTCTTCTGCTGCGGTTTAGGCGACGCGGGGCGTGATGCTGTTCGCTGCGGGCAGGCCTGCCGCCACCTTCTACCATTCAGACAGCGGCGGTCATACCGAATACAACCACTATGTTTGGAACGGAACTCCCATATCATATTTGATAGGAGTTCCCGATCCTTTCCCCGTTATGGCCGGTAGCCCCCATGCAACCTGGACCACATCGCTGAGCGCTGCTGACATGGCCCGCATTCTGGCCTCTAGTTCCATCAATGTGGGGGCTGTCCAACGTCTTGAGGTAAAGGAGCGCACTCCAGGAGGACGTGTCGCTGTCCTTGTGGTGCACGGGACTCTCGGCAGGGCCGAACTTGTAAGGCAGCAACCCCGATTGCCCAATGGCACTCCTTCCACATATGAGTTGCGTTCCACCATGTACTCGGTCACCAATGAAGTGGCCGCCAACTTCTACATCTCTAACGGTCAAGAAACTCAAACCCAGAAGACATGGGACGGCCTCTCTGTGATTAGCGCCTCGGGGCAGTCGCAGTTGCCTGTTTCGCCCGTTTATGTTCTGCAGGGGCAACACGGGCCGATATCTGTCAGTGCCCAGGCTTTATCCTTTGTTTTTGAAGGGAGCGGCTGGGGCCACGGAGTAGGCATGAGCCAGTGGGGTGCCCGGGGCATGGCTGAGCAGGGTTATACTTACCAGAACATACTGCTGCACTATTATCAGGGCGTCGAACTGACACAGATTGTGCCTTAAAGACAAAATAACCAAAGGATGGTCATCATTGCGTACTTCTGATTTTGATTATATACTGCCGGAGCGCCTGATCGCCCAGACACCTCTAGCCGATCGCGCTTCATCCCGTTTGCTTGTGCTGCATCACCGCAGTGGCGTCATTGAACATCGCCACTTCGGTGATGTATTAGGTTATCTGCAACCCGGGGATTGCCTGGTTCTTAACGATACGAGAGTCATTCCGGCGAGGCTCATGGGTCAAAAGCAGGGCAGTACCACTATAGTGGAAATGGTGTTGCTGAAGCCTACCGCAGTACCCCTGGTTTGGGAAGTCCTGGCCAGGCCCGGTAAACGCCTACCCCCGGGCAGTCGTGTGGAATTCGGGTCGGAGGGTCGGCTTGTTGGCGAAGTGCTGGACAACACTTCGGCCGGTGGCAAACTGGTGCAGTTCACCTGTGAGACGGACCTCTACACCATGCTGGATCAGCTCGGACAAATGCCGCTCCCTCCATACATAAAGGAAAAACTCACCGACAAAGAGCGCTACCAGACGGTGTACTCGCGCAATATTGGCTCGGCCGCAGCTCCTACCGCAGGACTGCACTTCACGCCAGAGTTGTTGGACGGATTGAGACAGCGAGGGGTCAAGACTGTGTTCTTAACCCTTCACGTGGGGTTAGGCACATTTCGTCCGGTGCAGGTAGACGATGTTGCCGAGCATGTTATGCATAGCGAGTACTATGAGCTGTCAAAAAGTGCCGCCGATGAAATTAATGCGTCCAGACAGGCCGGCAGGCGTGTCATCGCCGTTGGTACCACTTCCGTACGCACTCTGGAAACCCAGGCCGGTGAGCAGGGCAGGGTGAAGGAAGGCAACGGCTGGACCGATATCTTTATCTATCCGCCTTACCGTTTCCGGGCTGTAGACGGCCTCATCACCAATTTTCACTTGCCAAAGTCCACCTTGCTCATGTTGGTTTCAGCCCTGGCCGGAAAAGACAACATTCTGCGGGCCTACCATGAAGCTATCCAGGAAGAATATCGCTTTTTCTCTTTCGGCGATGCGATGTTGATCATCTAGAGCGAATGAGCTTGGCGCCATATGTGCCGAGTCCGGGGGCTCTTAGTTGTTAGCTCTTAGCTCTTGGTAGTCTGGAACGACGGGGGAGAAACGCGCTTCGCGCCTCGCACTTAGCGCCTCGTTCTCTGGTTCGTTCTACCAAGAGCTAAGAGCCAGGAGCTAGGTGCTCTCGTCTCCACCGCTACCATAAGAGCTAAGAGCCCCCCGTTTCCTAATCTAAGCGCCCCGCAGTTCCCATAACCATGCGCCCACAAGGAGGATCCCTATGGCCATAGATTTCACTTTACTGAAGACCTGCCGACAGACTGGAGCGCGCCTTGGGCGTCTCACGACACCCCACGGCGTCATAGACACGCCGGTGTTTATGCCGGTAGGCACACAGGCCACCGTCAAGACACTCACCCCCGCTCATCTCGAAGAGATAGAGGCGCAGATAATCCTCAGCAACACCTATCATCTGTACCTGCGTCCCGGGCATGATCTGATACGTCGCGCCGGCGGTCTGCATAACTTCATGCATTGGGACAAACCCATCCTCACCGACAGTGGCGGTTTTCAGGTCTTTTCCCTCAATGACCTGCGCAAAATCCGCGAAGAGGGTGTGGAATTCCGTTCGCACATCGATGGCTCGCTGCATTTTCTCAGTCCAGAAAAGGCCATCGAAGTGCAGAATGCCCTGGGGGCTGACATTATCATGGCCTTTGACGAGTGCGCTCCCTATCCCGCCGAGCGGCGCTACGTAGAAGACTCGCTGGCTCGCACTATTCGCTGGGCCGAAAGATGCAAAAAAGCCCACCGTGATACTGAGCGGCAGGCCTTGTTCGGCATAATACAGGGTGGCATGTTCAATGACTTGCGCGCCCGCAGTGTTGAGGCCACTGTGGAAATAGGTTTCCCCGGCTACTCTCTGGGCGGACTCAGCGTCGGAGAACCAAAGCCTCTCATGTACGAAGTTCTGGAATCCACTGCGCCTTTATTGCCCAAAGACAAACCCCGCTATCTCATGGGGGTCGGCTCTCCCGATTGCCTGGTGGAGGGTGCCTTGCGAGGCATTGACATGTTCGACTGTGTGCTGCCCACCCGCATCGCCCGCAACGGGACAGCTCTTACCTCCTTCGGCAAGGTTGTGGTGCGCAATGCCTCCTGTGCCGAGGACTTTTCACCCATAGAGCCTGGATGTGATTGCTATGCCTGCCGCAACTTCAGTCGGGCCTATATTAGACATCTGATTAAGGCCGACGAAATTCTGGGCCTTACGCTAATCTCTATACACAACTTGCGCTACCTGGTGCGGCTGATGCGCGACTTGCGTCTGGCCATTGCCGAAGACCGTAGCGGCGATTTTGCCAGGGCTGCTTTAGCAAAGCTGCAGGCAGGGGAGTAGTCGGCTAGCCGACAGGCGCCAGCATCCAGCCAGAAACTAGCATTCCGCACTCAGCATTGAGCATTCAGCAGAAGAGGAATGTGGAAAGTGGAAAGGGCGCTTAGTGAGTGGCTAGCCGCCAGTCGCCAGCCGCCAGCCAGAAACCAGCATTCCGCACT
>DDWC01000187.1:0-185 GCA_002345475.1 Firmicutes bacterium UBA2296 | reverse complement strand
TGGAAAGTGGAAAGGGCGCTTAGTGCTTGGCGCTTAGTGGATCGGGCGGAGTACTCTGCATTCAGCACTTAGCAGCCAGAAGATAAGCGACCGGGGGCAGGGCGGTCCTTCTTCTTCGCTTATGGCAAGTCGTAGCGGCGAGACCATTGCTCGCGGACGGACCTGGGCACAGCATGCTGTGCCCC
>DDWC01000172.1 GCA_002345475.1 Firmicutes bacterium UBA2296 | reverse complement strand
CAAAGATACGGGTTTTTGACATCTACACACTCCAGCTACCAGCCGTCAGCTGCCTGTCTTCAGCTAATACGGTTACCCGTATCTACCAAAAACTAAGAGCCAACAACTAACAACTAAAATGTTTGCACTGTTTAGTTTTCAAGGATCAAACGCCGCCGGCAATTATCGGCGGCGAAATTCATATTAGCATAGGCGACCCTTCAGTGTCAAGGCAGGAAATCAGCTTGACAGCAAATAGGTGGCTATCTGATTTGGACTATTTCGTATTGCAGTGTGCCACGGGGAGCATTGACCTCGATGCACTCTCCAGATGTTCTGCCAAGTAAGGACTTGCCCACTGGTGACTCGTTGCTGATCTTCATTTCCAGGGGGTTAGCCTCCACGGAGCCGACTATCTTGTACTCCACTTCTTCCTGGGTTTCCATATCGCGCAACAGAACGCTCGACCCTACCGAAACACGATCGGCGGATAAACCTTCTGTCTCGATAATCTTGGCATTGCGCAACTGCTTTTCCAGAGTCAAAATCCTTCCTTCGATGAAGGCCTGCTCATTCTTGGCGTCATCATATTCGCTGTTTTCCGACAGGTCACCAAATTCAGTGGCTGCCTTGATTCGCTGTGCAACTTCACGGCGCTTCACAGTCTTAAGATGCTCCAGCTCGGCCTCCAGTTTTTCCAGACCCTCTGCTGTCAGCAGTACTTCCTTCTCCGTCATCTCGTCAACCTCTCCTTCACACCTCATGAGGCAGCTCAGTGGACAGCGCATAGACACGCGACCAACCCAATTTGCATCAATATATAGCGGACAAGCACTGCCTCGCAAAAGGCAGTGCCGTAATCGCAAATACATTATAGATAGCACCCCAGACTTTTGTCAATCACATCAAGCTCGGGAAGCGGCCACCTGACGCGCCCGACTGCGAATGGCTGCGATATGCTCGTCGCTGACGGCACGTTCAAAGCTCCTGAACCCCGATAGCTTGAACCCGTGTTTTTCTGCTAAACGGGTTATCTCTTCTACCTGCTCCAGCCTGATGTCACGACCCAGGGAGTAATCGCCTAGCTTCCCCTCCAGAGCTAAAATCATGGTTTCGGCCATACAGGCATAGGATGTCTTTGGCGGAAAACCAAAGTTGAAGTTGAAGTTGACATCTCCGGGCACGTCCACCACGCCTCCGTCAACAATCAGGATGTCGTCCCTGAGGCGCGCCACCTCCTCCGACACATCGCGAGGGCGAGCGACATCACAGACGACCGCTCCCGGCTTCAGTGACAAGGGATCAACCACGAAGTCCAGAGAGCTGGTCACGGCAATCACTATGTCGGCTTCGGAGAGAGCCTTGGTAACGTCGTCCGATATCTGAGCGGCGCGGCCTGATTCTTCCCGGATTCTTTCTGCCACCTTATGCAGGCGTTCCAGGTTCCGTGCAACCAGCACCAACTGCTCGACTTCACGCGCCAACAGGCGCGAACACACTTGCCCAATGGAACCGGAGGCTCCGACTACCGCCACTTTGGCTCTGTCCATATCTACGCCCATTTTTTGCGCAGCCAGTCGGGACGCCATAAGTGCGGTGGCCACAGTAAAGCTGTTGCCAGTGGTAACACCGATCTTAAGCTCCTCTGCCACAGTCAAACCAGCATCCCCTACGACTGACGTCAGTGCACCCAGACCAACTATCTGTGCTCCGAGCCGCTCAGCGACTTTCCCGGCCCGAATTATCTTTTTGAGAGCTTCTTCCGCCGGCACGCCCCCGAGCAGTTGTCCTGAGGTAAGGGGACACGCCACAAAGTACCCTTCGATCTCGGCGTGCTCGGACTTAACTCCGGTGATATGGGATATTTTAAAAGGCGGCAGATACTTGACCAACCTTTCCTTAGCGGTATCGGACCAGGAACGGGTAAAAGAGAACTTACGAGCAACATCGTCAGCAACTATAGGATGCATAATAAAAGCGAACTTGTTCATGAAGAGCCTCCTGCACTCAAGATTGTGCCTAATGGTTTAAGGATTAAGCACTTCCACCCTCGGCCTGAAATCCAGTCTGTCCAATAGCTGCTCGTACTCCTCAGCGGCCAGACTGTCTTTTCCCCCAGCTAAGGCTACCAACAGGGCTTCCATGACGTTGGTTCCGAAGGAACGGCCGTTAAGCTCGGGAGTTGTCGTCACCAGGATCGTCACGCCGCGCTCTTTAAGCAGAGTCACGTCGTCCCGAGTAACGGTGTTAGTGAGCACTATTTTGCCCTGCATATCCTGCGGCATAAAGCGCCTGATGAAATGGAAATCACCGGCGATTATGCGATTCTCCTGGAAATACTTCCCGCCTCGGGACACCTGCTGCTCCTGCTTGCTACCTGTCGGGTAAAGGTAGCGGAATGGTAACTGCGTCATGAAGGGTGCGATGACCCTGGCTATCATGTCCAGGGCTCTAAGACTATGAATGGGTACAGGGATTCCGATGGTGAAGATCAAATCACCTAGTGTCAGCTTTGCACCGGCTGCTGCAAAGGCTTCTGCCATGCCAAAACGATCGATCCCACACACCATCAGAACTTTCTCTCCGACCAGGCTCTGACCCAATATGCTTGGCAAATGACCGACAGCCTTGCGCTCCAATGTGTTCTTCAGACCTGTTCCGTCTAGCATTGGTGTCAACTTGGCAGCGGCGGCGATTTTCTTGGCTTCCCGCAAGATGTACCGTTTCCCGCCCGCCTGGATGTAAAGATCGATGCCGCCCATGCCGAAGGCATCTACGGTGCCGTCTAACTCTCTAACCATCTCGATAGCCTTACCCAGGTCTCCATCCGTACCAATCCGCTCTATGCGGAACTGTTCGCCAAGTAGCTCAATCTCCACAGCATGATTGCGCTTTGCAGAACCAAGGCTTACACTTACTACCCTCTTCACGGTCCCTGCCTCCTCAGTTAACTAGTCCCCTTAGTAACGCTCTGAGTTCTTCCGGATCAACATATTTGTCCTCCCTGATGGGGGTCTCACCAATAAATATCGGTATTATCTGTTTGTCAACGAGAGCCTCCGTAAGCTTGATGCGCATGCCGGAACCGATCATAATGACCGAATCGTGAGCCCTTACATTAGCGACAAGCTCCATCAATTCGTTCAATAACTCAGCCCCGGTAGTCTCCCGCACCCACTTCCATCGCTCTTCGTCCGTTAGAAGGAAGACATAGTCCACTCCGAACTCGCTGGCCACATCATAGATCTCCTCTTTGTTGAGCACAGGGAAACCGACCAGGGCTATCCTCCCGCCCTTGCGAAGTTCACCTATGGTTTCCAGTCTGGAGATAAAACTCCGGTCTAGTTGCAGTTCATTGGCC
>DDWC01000184.1 GCA_002345475.1 Firmicutes bacterium UBA2296 | reverse complement strand
AGAATCCTGGGTTCCCGCCAATACGCTTTCCGCAGCCTTGATCCCTGCCGGTCCCGCTTTGTACAGAGTGAACATGTCAAAAGCGGGCAGGGTTCCATTGAGATATCTCGCGGCGTTGTAGTTGGCGACCAGGGCGTCTGGGTTTACTAAAGTGAGCAGGGTAACAAGAATCGCACCGCCAAAGGCCGCAAAACGTGCCAGTGAGAATGATTTGCGCTGCCATACGATAATGGCTACACAGACTGCGGCCAGGAAAAGCATGAAAAGACAGGGGAGCAGGCGTCGCATGGAGAGCCCGTAAACCGCCATGTAGAGGAACATTTTGCTCATGGCCGTAGCCACGAGAAGGATGGTCATTAGCGACAACAGAGAGTTGAGGAGCCGCAAAGGCCAGCTGTCACGCCGATGGGTCTGTCCTCCCAGATTAGCCACAGCCAGCAGGGCCTGGTTTACCAGTCCGAGGCGCAGTAGCTCGAAAAAACCGTCCCTGGCGTAGGCCGAATATACTTCCCAGCCCTCTGGTCGGGCGCCCACAAAGGCAGAAAAGAAGTAGGGGATCTGACTGGCCACAAAGATGATGTAAACCGCATTGACTGTAGCCAGTAAAATCAGCACCGTGACCCGTGGCAGGAACTTAACCTGACTGATTGCCTCAGTCATAGTATCAGGGTTATATGCGCGGCTACCGCGTTTGTGGGCACTGCCCGCCAGCAGAGCAAAAATGTAGCCGCCCACTGGCAGAGCCAAAGCAAGCTGCAGCATTAGCTCCGGGTTCATGCGAAACCATGGCCTGATGAGGTTGGTCAAACCTTCGGTAAGCCGGGCAAAACCGCCGCTGTCGGCTACAAAAAGCATGGGCATAATCAGCGCCAGGGCTATCAGACTGAGCAGTATGCCGCCGATTACGGGCCAGGGGACTTGCCGCCCTGACTGTGCGCGCCGGTCTTTAGATCGGAGCGCGGCCACACTCCTGGCCTGAGCCAGAAAGTTGCCAAAGGGAACGACTACCAGGCCGTGCAAGCCGTCAAGGGGCAACCAATCGCTGGTTCCCTCAAAGAGCGTGATCTTCGCGGTGACCAGCACAAAGTACACTGCGGTCAGGAACAGGAATAGCTCGCGCCAGGGGCGGAGCCCCTGCGACATCCACAGAGAATAGCTAAAACCGGTGCTGAGCAAAATGCCCAGCCAGAATATTGACTCACTGCCCAGCCTGTAGCCTCGTCTGGTCAGGTAGAAAACAGCAAAGGCCGCATAAGTGAAGGTGAATAGGGTCACGCCTATTCCGTTCCAGCTGAGCAAGACATAGCGCACAAAGAGGAAACCCACGACGAAGGCCAATAGCGCAGCGTAGCCGTCAATTTTGTCTGGTTCGAAAGAAGCCCGCTGGGCGGGTGGGGCGGTTATAGTCGGTGTGTTGTCTGCGGGGGCAACCCTGTCAATCATGGTGTCATACCTCCTAGTTGTCTGTGTCACGATATTCCAGGATGTCGCCGGGCTGGCAATCAAGGGCCTTACAAATGGCTTCCAATGTGGAAAAACGCACGGCCTTGGCTTTCCCCGTCTTGAGGATGGAGAGATTGGCCTGGCTAATGCCAATTTTTTCAGCAAGCTCCCCGGAGGAAACCTTTCTTTTGGCCATCATTACATCTAGGTTAACTATAATAGGCATTTTGCACCCCCTACACGGTATGGTCGACTTCGTCTTGCAGAGAGACTGCCCGTGCAATGAGATTCTTTACGACGCGAACAATGAGTCCCATAAAGGCGGCAGCTACGGCGATCAAGTACCAGGGTACAAAGTACAGACCAGAGGCCAGGCAGATGGCTGCGCCCAGAAAACAGCACCATGAAATACGGCGCAAAAGTTCGACGTTTTCCGGTATGAATACCGCTTCGGCCGAGATGTTCTGCAGTAGCCTGTGAAGCATGTGCAGTAGCCCGGAGGCCGGCACGGCTCCTAGATAAATGGTCATAAGAAAATAGCGGTCGGTTCCCGGGGCGAACCCGCGCGGCAGCATGAACCATTTCACTAGACCCGGCGCGGCCACCAGCAAGGCGGCCAGCGCCAAAGCAAAGGCAGCGATGCACAAACGGCTTAAGGTTACCGACTTCTGATCATTCCACATGGGGGGACCTCCTTGTTGTTTTGATTAGGCCCAGCCACCAGCCACCAGCCGCCAGCCGCCAGGAGGGGTACGACATCCTGATACGGAGAGTTGATTCATCTGATGGGCCTGATAGGGATTTGCTGGTGTCGCTTGTCGTCTGTTGTACGAGAGCTCGTTACTCGCAGGGCTCTGATTTCGGTCTCCAACTTCTAACATCCAATCTTAAACTTCTAGTGCTGTGCCAGCGCGATCGGAACCTGGTGTATCTGATGAGACCCTGATGGGAAGAACCGGCAACAGAGCAAGGATACGTTATCTCTGTTACCAAGGACGAATCACTGACACCACTGTGGGAGCGAAGGCACCGCCGAATAACCCTCTGTAACCATTTGGAATGCTGCTCCGATTCCCCCTGTGGTATCTGTGTCTCGGGCTGTGGTATCAGTGACGGGCATTCCGCGTTCTCGGTCTCCTGCCAAAGGTTGAAACGTTCTCTTCCCTGAGATCATATCATCACACAATATGATAAGCAACAAAAATATATTGAAAAACAATAAATTGTGAGGAGTGGGCATATGCATATCACATTCAGTCTGGCCACAGAAAAGACACTTGACGAGGCGCTGGCATCTCTCAAGCAGGCACTGCCTGCCGTAGGTTTCGGGGTACTTTGGGAGCTGAGCTTTCAGCAGAAGTTGCAGGAAAAAGGGGTGGATTTTACAGGTCAGTTTCATGTACTTGAAGTCTGCAACCCACACGAAGCCAAGAAGGTTCTTGACGAAGAGATTGAGATCGGTTTCTTTCTTCCCTGCAAAATGGCTGTGTACGTCAAAGAAGGACAGACGTATATCGGCATGCCCAAGCCTACAGCCCTGATGTCCATGATCGGCAACGAAAAGCTACTCAGTATCGCGGAAGGCGTGGAGGCTTCCCTGAAAAAGGCCATTGAGGCGGCAATATAATTAACCACAAAACGAGGCTGTGTGAAAAGCCAGCCCGC
>DDWC01000017.1 GCA_002345475.1 Firmicutes bacterium UBA2296 | reverse complement strand
CAGCATCCAGGGATTTGGCTCATTAAAGAACCAGTAGTAAACTCTGACGGCTGCCTGATAGGCCGGACTGAAGGCAAACAGCGAGACAAGCCCCAGCCCCAGCAGCAGCATGGTGGCTATACGATAGCGCGCGAAGTACATTCCCAGTGAGTATGATCCAGACATAAACCACACCAGATAGCTGAAGCTAATGAAGAAGCCGAGCATATAGCTCCCCACAGTAATAGAATTGCTGAAAATCAGCCGTGGCACCAGGGCGGAGATGAGCCTCCCAGCCAACACCTCGAGACCGCCCACCACTGAGATGACGTAGGTGTAAGCCAGGGCCGCCATAGTAATGACAATAATGTTGCCCAGAAACAGAACCCATCTGCTCATCGGGAAAGCAAACACCTTGTTCATGGTGCTGCCCGATGCCAGACCAAACCCAATAATCGAAAGCGATACTATGGCCACAAAGAAGCCACCCGTGAGTGCTCCGCCACTGGTAGCGCCCTCGGCGGCGCTATACACCGACACCAGCACAGTGCCGGTAACCATGGCTGCTATGATGAGGGCGAGGATCGCGCAGAAGACTTTCAGGTGCCGTTCAAAGGTGATTGCCGACAACTGCAAATACCCCCGCAGAGCACGATTGTTAATTTCCACTGAATGCATTGAAGCTCACATCCTTTCCCTGCCCGGTCAGGTAGATACAAAGATCCTGAACCGGTATCCTGCTCACTCGAACGTTGGGATTGCTGGCTAGAAGAGCGCGCTCACTGGCGTCAAAGTCATTCCGAACAGCTACCATGACATTTTGCCCCAGTTCTTCGCGGCGCCAAACAGTATGCTTTTCGACGTGGGGGAGCACCGCGGCCTTGCTGCCTTCAAGGTAGACGCCGTAGTCCTGGAACACGTCCATGGGCTGGTGCATGACGAGCCTGCCTTCGTCCAGCAATATGATCTCTCCCAGCAGGTTCTCCATTTCACCTAAGAGGTGACTGGAAATGATGATTGTCCGGGGATTTTCCAGATAGTCAGATAGCATGATGTCATAGAACTCTTTGCGTACCGCAGCGTCTAGCCCCAAAGTTGGTTCATCCAGCAATGTCACCGGTGCGCGCGCGGCCAACCCCACAATGATGTTGAACTGAGTCTTCATGCCACGGGACAACTGCCGGTATGCCTTGCGGGTGTCCAGTTTGAAGAACGCCAGGAGCCTTTGTGCGAAGCCAGCGTCCCAGTTGGCGTAGTGAATTTGGCAAACCCGCAATATATCACGTAGCCGAAAGTTTCTGTCAAACTGCATCTCCTCATCGATGAACACCAGACGGGACAACACGTTCAGATTGTCGAAAACTGGCGCTGAAAAGATCCTGACGTCGCCTGATGTGGGCCTTATGTACCCGGCCAGGATTTTCAGCAAGGTGGTCTTCCCGGCTCCGTTACGCCCGATTAGGCCGACTATACCATCGCCGCCCAGGGTGATATCCATGTCGCGCAGGGCAACCTTGGACGGGTATTCTTTGCGCAGACTTTTAGTTACCAGTGTCGCCGCCATTGTCATCTACCTCCCCAACCTCATCTAGCATGTTTTTAATATCGTCACGACTTATACCAAGCTTGCCTGCCTCCCGCAAAACCATGGCCAGCAGATCATCGCGAAACTTCTCCCGACGTTTCTTGATAATCACCTTTACCGCCTCCTCAGCCACATACATACCCATGCCACGCCTGGGATAGAGAACGCCTTCGTCTACCAGCAGGTTGAGGCCTTTGGCAGCTGTCGCCGGGTTGATACGAAACCTGGCCGCAATGTGGTTCTGAGAATAGGCCTGATCATGCTCCGCCAAAAGCCCCGAAAGAATGTCATCCTCAATTCCTTCTGCTATCTGGATGTAGATTGGTACGAGGCTACCTTGATCAAGTCTCACTTTGCCTCACCTCATTGGTTCATTACTCATGTAATGAAGTATAGTTGCGACACAGGCAGGTGTCAAGCGTTTCGTCAACTTTTTTCCCATCGGACTAGTGACCGACGGATCTACGGGGTCTGGCGGCAGGAAATTCGCCTGCATGGCGAGAAGGAATGAAGGCAGGAATTATATCTCAAGGAGGAATGGCCGTGCACAGACAACCCTTTGTGTCGGATGATTTATTCAAAATGAAGATGCCGGGACACGTGGCGACTTCGCCGGACGGCAGCAAAGTCGTATTTGCGGTGACAGAAGTTCTAGACGAGGAAAATGCTTACGGATCTTCACTGTTCCTGGCCGAGGGCGGACAGTTCCGCCAGTTCAGCAACCAGGGTGGTCAGAAGAAGGTCCGCGACCGAGACCCGGCCTGGTCCCCCTGTGGGAAATACGTGGCCTTCATCTCGGACAGGTCTGGTAGCGGACAGATATGGCTGGCTCCCCTCGCCGGAGGTGAGGCAGCGAAGGTGAGCGACGCCCCCAAGGGAGTTAACAGTTTTGTCTTTGCGCCGGATGGCAAGGGCGTATACTTCGTAGCCAATGAGGATAAGAAACCCGAGGAACTGCGCAAGAACGCCACTGCCCGCCGCATTACTAAGTTGCGCTACAAATTTAACGGAGTGGGTTACTATGACAACGTATATACCCAGATTTGGTATGCTTCACTGGACGGAGAACAGGCGATGCTCACGTCGGGCGAGTACAACGTAAACAGCCCAGCACCCTCTCCCTGTGGCAACTATGTTGCATTTGTCTCCAATAGAAACACTGATGAGCGAGACATTCTGGATGACATCTGGTTGCTGGAAATTAAGTCCGGAGAGCTGAGGAACCTCACAAATGGCTCAGGATCGTCCCACTCGCCTTTCTGGATGCCGGACGGTAAGCTCCTCTACCTGGGTAAGACCAAGGGCATCTACCCCGGTGGCTACCCTGAACTGCGTGAACTGGACCTGGCAGGGGGTAGCAGCACCAATCTTATGCCGGACTTCCCCCACTACATCGGAAACACCGTAGGCGCAGACGTACGCGCGGACAACGGCAACACCGGGCCTCAGCCCTCGACAGACGGGAAAAGTATATATTTTGCGGCCACCGTTGGAGGGAACAGTTACCTTTATCAACTGGATATGGTTGCTCAAACAGTGAAACCA
>DDWC01000219.1 GCA_002345475.1 Firmicutes bacterium UBA2296 | reverse complement strand
TGTCGTAGCTTTCTTCTTACTCATTCCGTCCCTTGACCTGGAGGGTCTGGCCGGTGTCTTTACCGGAGCTATCACCAGTTCCCCTGGATTAGCCATCGCTCTGGAGGCAGCCGGCAGGGTTGTGTCACCCACCGCGGTTGCGGCTGTGGGTCTTGGTTACGCTCTCACCTATCCCTTCAGCGTTGTAATAGTGGTGCTGTCAATGGGGCTCTTGCCACGTTTATTTTCTTTGCCTGTGGCTGCGCCTGAAACAGAGTCACGCCGCAAAGTGCAGCCTCGACAGGGCGACGAGAATGTAGAGGAACTGAAAGGTCTGGATATGGCCGCTTTTGCGTTTACGGCGGTGGTTGGCTATCTGCTGGGCCAGGTAGCGTTTCCCCTGGGCACTCTCGGAAACATCTCACTGCAGACCCCTGGGGGCATGCTGGTGGCAGGCCTGCTTCTGGGCAATCTCAGGCGCATAGGTCCGCTTAATTTTGCCATGAGCCAGGTGTCACTCAGTTCCATCCAACAGATTCCCGTCGTTTTTATCTTCAGTTACGTCGGCCTGACCTACGGCTATGACGCGGTGCAGGCCTTAAGTGGACCGGCAGTGTTACTGGTGTTGGTAGGGGTCCTCTGTACTTTGTTCACTGTAATGGCCGGGTTTCTCGTGGGGAGGTTCCTGCTCAAACTTGACTGGGTCATATTAAGCGGCGCCATCTGTGGCAGCATGACTTCAACACCAGGCCTTGGCGCGGCTCTGGAGAGCACAGGGAGCAGTCTCACTGCTGGAGCCTATGGCTCCACTTACCCCATAGGTCTGTTAGCCAAGGTTCTGGTTGTGTTGCTGTTGTACACGTGGATATGAATGTAATGCTAAAAAGGGAAAGGGGTAGTCAGATGTCGTTAACTGTTCTGGGATCCATAGTGAACTCTTCACTGGTGACACTCAAAGACGGCCAGATTCTCGTCATCGATACAGGTGGGACGGCTGAGGACGGCAAGCAGGTTTATGAGAGAGCGACGGCAATGGGGCCTGTGGCCTTTGTGCTCAATACCCACGAGCACGCGGATCATCTTGGGGGCAACAAGTTCTTCGACTGCCCAGTGATTGCCTCGGCGCCAGCTCGCTCGGCCATGGGCAAGTACAACCAGGAGCTGTACCCGCTTCCTGACATAAGCTTTAGCGACGGGCTGACTCTGTATCTAGGAGAGCCAGTTGAGCTGCAGTTGCAGGGCGGCCATTGCCCTGGAGTTTCCACGATCTACTTCCCCGAAAGGAAACTGCTGTTTGTTGGAGACCTGGTGTTTAATGGCCGCATGCCTTACATGGGGGTGGCGGACTTCAGGCTGTGGATAGACAACCTGGCTAAACTGGAAACCTGGGATGTGGACGAGGTTGTCCCGGGACACGGCCCTTTAGGAGGCCGGGATATTCTGAAAAAACAGCGCCAATGGCTCGAAGCCTTTGTCGCCGACATCAAGGATTGGCAGGCGGCAGGGCACAGCCAGGAAGAGATGTTTGCCAGGGTACTTGAAAAACACGAGACACCGGATAGATGGCACGATATGGTCAAGAGCGCCATCAGGCTGGTGATTGAGCAATACCGCTAAAAAGCCTCCGAAACGTTATTGACATATGCCCGCAAAAAGAGTATCCTCATAATTGAATAGGGCATATGCCATTAATGAGGGGAGGTGTTATCATTGCCGGGAAGGAATATGACTGGTCCCCGAGGGGAAGGTCAGCTGACAGGGCGCGGCATGGGGCCTTGTGGCGGTGGCGCTGCATACGGTGCTCCCATGCGGGGAGCAGGCCGGGGTGCCTTCGGTTGCCGTCGCGGGTTTGGTCGCGGGCTTGGCTACGTCGCGGATTACGCCGTCGAAGATCCGAAGGAGTCACTTACGCAGCGGAAACAATTTCTGGAGCGTCAACTCGACCAGATAGCCAGGAGACTGGAAGAATGGAAGGAAGAATAACGAAGATAAGCAACAGGCAAAAAGTGTCTGTTGCTTTTTCTGTGTCGAGAGGTATTTGCGGCAAGTTAGCGAAGTACCTAGCATTACAATTCGAAAGAGAGGTCCTTATCATGGTATACAGCCCGTCGCTTGGCAGCAGCATTACTAACACCAGGATGCGAACTCCCGATCATCTCTCTCCCTTTTCTGGTATGTGTGCGGTTTGCACTTACCAGTGTACCGGGATGTGCGAAATCGGCCTGTCTGCGCTGCGCGGTTCGGAGGCGATTTATCCCTATCAGACCGATGTCAATCAGTTTGCCTCAGAGAAAGACTACCCGCTGGACTTTTCTCACCTTAATATCAACGGGAGAGTGTTTGGGGCCTTCGGCTGCCCTGCCGACCCCAGCGCCGCTACTTTCCCCAAGGCTGACATCAACAGTACTTTCGGCCTCCTGCACCCCGTGCCTTTGCTGGCTCCCATTGTCTTGCCTGCCATGGCCAAGCTAAACTGGAGAGATTACTTTGCTGGAGCGGCCCTGGCCGGTGTTGTTGTCGTGATCGGTGAAGACGTGGTGGCAAAGGATAAGGAACTGCAGTCGCGGGGAGGCAAAGTGTGCTCGTCGCCGCTGCTTAAAGAAATGGTGGGAGCCTTCCGCAAACATCACCGGGGATATGGGGACATAGTGCTGCAGGCTAACTACGATGATGAATATCTGGGAGTTTTGGACTATGCTATCGGCTCTCTCGGGGTGGAATCCGTGGAGCTCAAGTTTGGCCAGGCGGCCAAAGGCATTCAGGGTATGGGCAGGGTCGAGAAACTCGAAGACGCCTTAAGGTTTAAGAGAATGGGGTACCTGGTTAATCCCGATCCGGAAGATCCCGCGATAGCTGAAGACTATGAGAAGGGCATCGGCCCAGTATTTGAGAAGATCGGCAAACTGCCCATGTGGGATAGAGCGGGTTTGGTAGCACGGGTGCGGCAGCTTCGTCAGCTTGGCGCCAAAAGGGTGTGTTTCAAGACGGGTCCCTTTGATCCTGCGGATTTGCGTGAAATACTGCGCATAGCCAGTGAAGCCAGAGTCGACTTGGTTACCTTCGACGGCGCAGGTGGCGGTTCCGGAAATAGCCCCAGTAAGATGATGAACGAGTGGGGCATACCGACCATCGAGCTGGAAAGTGTTATTTATGATATGCTCAGCAACATGAAATCGCGAGGCCTTGCCATTCCTCAGGTGGCTGTAGCGGGAGGCATTGCCATGGAAGATCAGGTGTTTAAAGTGCTGGCACTGGGAGCGCCTCATGTCCCCCTGGTAGGCATAGGACGCGCGGCCATGGCTGCTGCCATGGTGGGGAAGCAGGTGGGCGAGATGGTCAGCGAAGGCAATGTCCCCCGAGAGTTCCGCCGGTTTGGCGAAACCACCGGCGAGCTTTTCAGCGGCTATCGCGAACTGCGGGCTTTCTATGGCGAAAAAGCCATGGAGATTCCCTGTGGTGCCGTCGCTGTGTACTCATATCTGGGCCGCATCTCCGCCGGTCTCAGACAACTGATGGCGCTAAACCGCAAGTTCACTTTGCAGGAAATCCGCAGGCGCGACGTAGTGCCCCTCACCCCAATAGCCGCGAGTGTTACGGGCCTTCTCACCTACAGCGAGTTGGCTGCAGAAGAAGAGTAGCTCCCTATTTCGGGATGTCGGGCAGGTAAGGGTGTGGCGAGCCGCGAATATAACGGATAAATAACTAGCAAATACCAGAGGAGCGTGGTCTTATGATGCCGACGCCGCATATCGCAGCTGCAGACAAGGGCTTCATCAGCGAAACAGTATTGTGGCCGGGGGACCCCCTGCGCGCCAAGTTTATCGCCGAAACGTTTCTGGAAGACGTAGTGCAGTTTAACGCCGTGCGCAATATGTTTGGTTATACAGGCACCTACAAAGGAAAAAGGGTGTCCGTTATGGGTAGTGGCATGGGCATCCCGTCCATAGGCATTTACTCATACGAACTTATTCATTTCTACGGCGTAAAGAACCTCATTCGTGTTGGCTCCTGCGGCTCTTTCCAGGAAGATGTCAAGGTGCGCGACATACTGTTCGGTATGTCAGCGTCCACCAACTCCCGTTACGCCGAGCAGTTTAACCTGCCCGGAACGTACGCTCCCACCGCCTCCTGGGCCTTACTGAGCAAGGCTGTGTCCGTAGCTGAGTCCAAAGGTTACGAGTATAAGGTAGGCAATATCCTCTCGTCAGACATCTTCTACGATGACGACAGGGAGGCCTGGAAGAAGTGGGCCGGCATGGGTGTCATGGCCGTGGAAATGGAAGCCGCAGGTCTTTACATGAATGCTGCCAGGGCCGGAGTCAATGCGCTGTGCATCTTGACTGTTTCTGATTCACTGGTAACCCACGAGCAAACTACGGCAGAAGAACGTCAAAACACATTTACACAGATGATGGAGATTGCACTGGAGCTGGCGTAGCTGGCTGCGTTGCAGCCTTCCAGACTTTAGACTCTAGACGACAGACGACAGACAGCAGACGACGGGGGACAGGGCTAAAAGCCGCTTTACTAAGAGCTCTTAGTTGTTGGCTCTTAGCTCTTGGCAGAGCGGCACAAACAATCAGTAGATGGACGAACAAAAAGACAGAGCTCATCGCTTAGCGCGAGAGCTCTGTTTGACCGAATGTGGGGTTTGTCTACTCGTTCCCTGTTCTCGCTCCTCCAAGGTGCCCAGAGCTAAGAGCCAGGAGCCCTTCCGCTCCACCAAACGCTAAGCGCTAAGCGCCAACAGCTACCAGCCTCCAAGCGCCAAGCGCCAACGCTCCTCGCTTACTTCCACCTGTCCGTGCGAGGTGCACGGTCGCCACCGGGTTGTTGCCCGCGGGGCGCACCGGGTTTGCGCGGGAAAGGCCTCTTGCCGCCGCCCGAATTAGTCTTCTGATAGGGGCGCTTAACGCGCACGGGTCTTTCTTCCGTGAGTTGCACAGGGGTGGCCGCGGGCTCGCGCGCCATAATCTTCAGGGCTGCGGCCATTACTGTAACGGAATCCGTCTGGGATAGGAGCTGCTCAGCCCAGCCGCGGTACATATCAACCTGCCCGTCAGCGATTACCCGGTTTAGGTTGTCCATTACCGAACGGATCTGACCCTCCATGGCGTCAGCCTGTGTGGGAAGAGGCCTTCTGGTTATGTGAGTTTTGATCTGGCGCTCCAGATAACGCAAATGATCAATTTCCCGGGGCCCGACAAAGGTGACCGCAACGCCGGGCTTGCCGATTCTCCCGGTTCGTCCGATGCGATGCACGTACCATTCGGCGTCCTGCGGTATATCAAAGTTGAATACATGAGTCACGTTGGTTACGTCCAGACCGCGGGCAGCTACATCTGTGGCCACCAACACGTCGATTTCACCGGAACGGAACTTGCGCATGACGCTGTCGCGTTTCGCCTGCGTTAAGTCTCCGTGAATACCTTCCACGGAATATCCCCGCGTATCCAGGGCAGAGGTGAGTTCGTCGACGCGCCTCTTGGTGCGACCGAAAACGATGGCCAGATCTGTGGATTCCATATCAAGCAAGCGACACAGCGCTTCGAACTTCTGGCCTTCATTTACCTCTATGTAGAACTGTTCGGTACTGGGTACCGTTAGCTCCCTGGTCTTAACGGTAACATGCTCAGGGTTGCGCATGAAGCGTCCGGCAAGAGCGCGGATGGCTTCCGGCATGGTGGCGGAAAACAGCATGGTCTGACGATCATCGGGCACATCACTCAAGATAGTCTCGATGTCCTCCAGAAAGCCCATGTTGAGCATTTCGTCGGCTTCGTCGAGAACGACGGTGGAAATGCCGTCAAGCCTCAAAGTGCGACGCCTCATATGGTCCATCAGTCGGCCGGGTGTGCCGACGATGATGTTAGGACGGTTCTTCAGGGCGCGAATCTGCCTGACTATATCCTGACCCCCATATATAGGCAAGGAATTAACTCCCTTGAACCGGCCTATGCGGTTGAGCTCTTCAGCCACCTGAATGGCCAGCTCACGGGTAGGCGCCAAAACGAGGCCCTGAACGTGCGGGGCCATAATGTCAATCTTTTCGATCATAGGCAAACCAAATGCAGCGGTCTTGCCGGTACCGGTCTGCGCCTGACCGATAAGGTCTCGCCCTGATAGGCCGAGTGGTATAGTCTGTTCCTGTATGGGTGTCGCTTCTTCAAAACCCATGTCGTGAATGGCCTTAAGCACCTTTTCGCTTAAGTTTAATTCGGAAAAAATCAAGTCTTATATCCCCCTTAAATAAAAGCATGCGCTCCGGCGCACGCTTAGCCTATCTATAATATCACATGACAGGAATAATACAAGTTTACCCGTGCTCCACAAGCCCTCTGACCTTGTTGCGCAGGGTGCCTAGGCCCTCGATGCTTACTTCCACCGTATCGCCAATTTGCATGGGTCCGATTCCTGACGGTGTCCCCGTTATAATTACGTCGCCGGGGTTTAAGGTCATGATGTGGGAAATGAAGCTCACCAGATGGGGCAGGGGAAAGATGAGGTCTGACGTCCTGCCGTCCTGTTTCAGAGCGCCGTTGAGATGGGTTTGCAGTGCCAGGTCAGACGCATCAATACCGGTGGTCAGTACAGGCCCGAGGGGCAAAAAGGTGTCAAAGCATTTGCCTCTTGTCCATTGCCCGTCCTTTTGCTGCAGGTCACGGGCGGTCACGTCATTTGCAATCGTGTAGCCGAAGACATAATCCAGGGCGGAACCCTCTGAGACACGGTGACACGGCTTGCCGATGACCGCCGCCAGCTCGCCCTCGTAGTCCAGACGCGAAGTCTCCGGCCAATATACGATCTCTTCCTCGCTGGCCACCAAAGTTGAAGGCGGTTTCATGAAGAGTACCGGCTCCTCCGGGATGGGCAGAGACAGTTCTTCTGCATGCCGGCGATAGTTCAGGCCTACGCAGACTACTTTGCCGGGCTGGCAGGGCACCAGCAGGCGAATCTCATCTGTGGAAAAGGACACGGTGGTCTGCTCATGCTCGCCGAATAGGTCCCCAGTAATAGCAAACACGCGGTTTCCTCTTACGAGGCCGTACTGAGTCGCGCCTCCGTGTACAAATCTGACGTACTGCTTATGCATCCGTGGTCACTCCCTCCGTTGCTCTGTTTCAATTATAGCCTGTTGGAGTCACACATATGAAGGGCTGACCCTCAAATATGCAGTCAGGGCTGGATTATCGTGAGGGGCGAGTCTCCCCGTCTTATCTCCAGCTCATTATGATAGCGCCACCAGTTGTCCTCCAGAGGCATATCTTTGTAATAGACGGCGCCGTCACCGTAGGTCACGACGACTCTCAGGGACGCCAGGCCTTCGGCGGCAACATTGAAGAACCAGGATTTGTAGCCGTCGCGGGCCACGTGAGCAGGTTCAACGCGCCTTGAAGTACCATCCTCACGGCCAACTATGAGATAGATGTCTCCGGCGTTAAGGAAATCAAACAGGCTCAGGTAATGCTGCTCCACTTCGAACTGGAAATCGCCTACCCACTTGCCTTCGCGGTTTACATTCCCTCCCCAGGAGGATATGCGGAGCGGCTGAGCCTGATATAGGCTACCGGGTATGGACACCGGCCTTGTGGAGCGCAGGTTCTCGCCTTCCACCACAATCTGATACTCGTAGTTGAGCAGCGGAGAGAGGGTGACAGGAGCGCTATAGGCGGCGCCCTCCAGCTGGCGGGCCTCCACCCTGGTCCACTCCACTGGTACACTGCGTGTGTCGGGGCGGTAAAGAAGGTAAACGTCGGCTCCTCGCTGCACCTCGCGGAAGGACCACGAGATGTCCAGGACGACGCCTTCAGCGGTACTCTCAGTCTGGTTGGCGGCGTAGGACGCCGGGTAAGCCCAGCGCTCCTCTTCGCGCATCTGGGCAATGGTGTTGTTAATGCTCCACACAGCCGACTGAATGCTGCTTTGGGCCGAGGATATCTGCTGGGTCGTTCGGTCGGCAGAATCTCGCATAGCACTGCGCAGGTTGCGCACCTGTATGCCGTTGTAGCCTCCGATCAGCAGCGATACTACCAAAAGTAGCGAAACCGTTCTCAGTTGTTTTTCCATTCTTGCTTTCACCTCACTCTCTCCATACGCACAAAACTGGCCGAATGTTCCACATTACATAAGAGTCGCAATTGTGTGTCAAAGGGCTTGCCCGTTGAAAGAGGCTTGGTCAATGGAGAAAACGAAGGTATACTAATATATGGACATACGAAAGAGAAATGGGGAGCTTTATGACAACGCCCGGACAGCTCGATTTCCGCACACCAATCATCAGCGACAAGACCTGGATCGTTCCCATACTGCGTAAATACGGAAACTTCGGCAGTGAGAGTGCCTTTGGCACCCTGTTCATCTGGTGTGAGCGACTTCTGCACAAGTTTTCCTTCACCGGCGAGACTCTTTTCATCGCCTTTGGTATAGAAAAGCCCAGTTACCAGTTCCCACTGGGGGAAATGCCGCTGGCAGACTCACTTCGTATAATCATGGAGGACGCAAAGAGTCGGGGCAACGACTTTCGTCTCTGGGGACTCGACGCCGATCAAAGGGCCGCGGTAGAGCTCGCCATGCCAG
>DDWC01000141.1 GCA_002345475.1 Firmicutes bacterium UBA2296 | reverse complement strand
TGCTGAAGGCCCTGGCCCATCCCGACCGTTTGCGCATATACGAGTACTTAAGCGCTCACAGTGAATCTTGCGTCTGCGATATGGCCGAGGCTCTTGGAATTAGTCAACCGTCTACATCCAAGCATATTGCCCTTATGCGCGATACTGGTTTGCTGGAGTCCCGCCGTGAAGGTTCAATGGTTTATTATTCGGTGTCCGCCGTCTGCCTGCTAAACATATTCACATGCCTTGATCAATCGATAGGCAACTCCCTTAAACGGCAGCAGGATGCTTTTGGCGGCCATGATGCTGCGGCTGAGAACACGCTCCAGACTGAAAGGAGATCCATGTGATGTCTGACAACCGAAGTTCAATTGTCAACTGGTTCAAAGGCCAGGAATTTAAAATCCTTGCACTCATCGTTGGAGTTTTCCTGGCGGCTTATTACTTGCCCTTTGAGCACCCACGGGTTTCCGGCGCCATCCTTGAAGCTTTCTTCATGCTCCAGGATTACGCTCGGGAACATGTGCTAACCTGTCTAATACCTGCCTTCTTCATTGCAGGCGCAATCGCCAACTTCATATCACAGCAAGCTGTAATCAAATATTTCGGCGCCCAGGCCAAAAAATGGGTTTCTTACTCGGTGGCCTCGGTTTC
Source organism: Firmicutes bacterium UBA2296 (assembly GCA_002345475.1). GTDB lineage: Bacteria > Bacillota > UBA994 > UBA994 > UBA994 > UBA2296. The sequence goes on along the minus strand of DDWC01000141.1, from coordinate 8,030 downwards.
GGGAACCGTGCTGGCGGTTTGCTCTTGCACCGTATTGCCGCTCTTTTCCGGCATCTATCGCCGTGGCGCAGGCATAGGACCGGCCATAGCCTTTCTCTACTCAGGACCTGCCATAAATGTCCTGGCCATAATCATGACGGCTCGGATATTGGGCTGGCAACTAGGGTTGGCCCGCGCCATTGGTGCCGTGGTATTTGCGGTCGTCATTGGTATCTCTATGGCCGTAATATTTCGCAAAGAGGACGCCGCACGGCTTAAGGCCGGTAATTTCGGCGTTTCCGGTAGCGTATTTGAGAATCGTACCCCGGCACAAAACCTGCTATACTTCGCGACCCTGATCTTCATACTTATCTTTGCCACCTGGGCCAAGCCGCAGTTCCCGCTGGGTGTCTGGCACGCCATATTCTCAGTGAAGTGGTACATAGTCGGTCTGCTTTTCCTTGGTTTGGGCTACATGCTGGTCAGCTGGTTTGACGGCGAAGAACGTGTCAGTTGGGTAAATGCCACCTGGGATTTTGCGAAGCAGATTATGCCATTGCTGTTTGCTGGCGTATTAACTGCCGGGCTCCTCATGGGTCGCCCCGGTCTTGACGCTGGCCTTATCGAAGCGCGCTACATCGAGGCTCTGGTGGGCGGCAACTCCTTATGGGCCAACTTCTTTGCCGCTTTGAGCGGTGCGCTCATGTATTTTGCCACCCTTACCGAGGTGCCGATTCTGCAGGGGCTCATCGGCTCAGGAATGGGCCAGGGGCCTGCACTGGCCTTGCTGTTGGCTGGACCCGCGCTCAGTCTGCCTAGTATACTTGTTATACGCAGCGTCATAGGTACCAGGAAGACTCTTACCTTTGTTGGCCTGGTTGTGCTTATGTCCACCCTCGCCGGCCTGGTGTACGGCAATCTGGTGGCAATCTAAAAATAGGAGGAATAAAGATGATTATTAAGATTCTCGGTACCGGATGCAAGAAGTGCAAAATGCTTGAGGAAAACGCCCGTCAAGCCGTCGCTGAGCTGGGCGTTTCGGCCGAAATAGTAAAGGTAACCAACCTGGCTGACATCTCCAACTATGTAATGTTTACTCCGTCTCTGGTGGTAGACGAAGAAGTCAAGGTTGAAGGTAAGCTAGCCACTGTCGAAGAGATTAAGGGTTATCTCCAGAAGTAGCGGCATCCAAACATACGGGCCCGTCAGGCAAAGACCTGGTGGGCCCGTTTTATTATGGAAACTTTGGAGGGCCCATAGCAGATGTGTCGAATCAAGCTAAGGGACTGACGACACCGCGTTGCAAGCCTATGCCATTTGTGGCAAATTCGGAACATATAAGCCTTTGCTAACGTATTACATAGCAATAGCTTCGCCTGTCATCAATGAGGAGTTCGACGACACAATCAACAAGGAGGAATGACATGCAGTACCACGCCAGCGGATATCACGGTCCCATACCCAGTCTCGTGGACGACAGTCAGGCACTGGCCCACCCGGTCACCAGGCTCCTGGCCCGGTCCATGGACCTGTCGCTCTATACTCTCTTGTGGATTTCCTTTCAGTATCTGGTGCTGCGATGGCACGGCACGGGCGGCACCTTCGATTCACTGCTGGTAAGCTACATCAGCTTTGTTCTCATGATTTTCGTCGAGCCACTTCTGCTTACCACATGGGGGACCACGCCGGGAAAGGCGATCCTCGGGCTCAAACTGCGTAACGACGACGGCACAAAACTCAGCTACGGAGAAGGTGTGGCACGCACCTTTGGGGTGTTCGCCGACGGGTACGGTTATGGTGTGCCCATATATAACATTGTGCGAGCATTCAGGTGTTACAAAACTTCCGAAAAGGGCGAGGCAATGCCCTGGGATGAGGGGCTGGAATACAGAATCCGCGACGAACGCATTTATCGCTGGTTCGTTTTTGCCCTGGCCTTCGCCGCAGGTCTCATGCTGGCCTATAATGTAGCACTCCTGGCGCAGTTGCCGCGGCACAGAGGAGACCTTACCGCGGCCGCATATGCCGCTAATGTCAATGATGTTCTTTCACGGCCCGATTTTCGCGGTTACCCCTATCGCATGACAGAGACAGGGCAGTGGGTCAGATATGACCAGGGTATGCCCGTCAACGTGCATTTTCTTATGGAAGGCAGACCCCCTGGACATCGACTGACCTTATCGGACGGTATCGTTACCGCCGTGAGCTTCGAAGTCGAAAGCACCGCTGATTCCTGGTTGCACAGCTACGCCAGCCAGAAGCACCTTATGGCTTTGGCATTTATGGCCTCACAACGAGAGCTCAAACCGCGGGAACTGTTCCGTCAGAATCTCGATTATTCGGACATGAGCAGCTACACAAAGCAAATCGGCATTGTCAGCATCGAGCAACGCGCTGAAATAAGGGGGTACTGGGAGGCGGCCGGCAGGTTAATACCCATAGAGGGAGAAGAACGGTATTTCCACCTCCTCTTCTCAATGCAGAAGACTCAGTGATAACCCAGCGACGGGCCGAATATCACACGAAAGAGAGGCGATCACATTTGCGGTTTAGACGTGCCTTGCCAGGAGCGATAGTCGGATATCTAATCGGAGGCCTTTATGCCAGGGTCTCTTATCTGTGGGCAGCGGAGTACCTGCCTGCGTTCTTTGCGCAACATGGCTACCAGTTCTCCGGCTCACTGCCCCTGCTGGTATCCCTGGCTAATTTTATACGCTACAATTTCGTCTGGTATAGTGCATTGCTATCTGTAGTGACTTTAGTCACCGGCGCTGCATATGCAGATAAGACGCTGCGCGCCACGCTCAGTCGCTTCACTGACAGGAGTCTGGATAAATTATCGGCTTAGCTGTTCTCTCTCCGAAGTAGACCCAAAGTAAATAAAGGGGGCTCCAATTTTGGAGCCCCTGTTTTCATGCCTGTTGTGGATAAATCTTCAAGGCCGGACTTCTATAGCGTGAACGATCAAACGGCCGTTCCTCAGATCATCGCTACAAGTGACAAGCGACAAGAGACCTAACTCTCGATCAAACACTAAATCAGATTCGTACAGCGATAGACTGCGCAATGAGTTTAGGTAAGTCTCATAAGTCTCGTCGTTGAAAGTAACTTGTATCACATAATCGTCGGCCACGACAGAGTGAACAGAGAACACGCTATAGTACTTTGTTTCGTAAAGACCCCGCAACTCAATCAGTGGAGAGCTGGAGAAGAACTCCTGCGAAGCAAAGGCGTCCAGCTGCGAAAACATGGTGCGGTTGCGCATATTGTGGCCGTAAAGAACAGTGTGTCGGTCATTGAAGTTGCCTGCATTGCGGTAGTCCATAAATATGGCGCCCGCATCGCTGCGCTTCCTGTGAAAATCGAGCTTAAGGTAGTCTTTGTTATCCTTGCTGCCCACAAGTGGATAGTCTATGTTCGTCCCCTCAACCCTTAGCCAGCCCACATAGTCCGGGTTGGTATTGATCCAATGAAGGCTCGGGTTATAGGTGAAGACGTATTCCTCTTTCTCGCCGGGCACTTCATCTGGATCTGTCGATGTTTCTTCATCTAAAGAGCCATCCGGTATTTGGCTGGTAAGCTCAGTATATGCTCTGTCTGACTGAGCTCTTCGCCACTGCACGGTCGCGGCATAGCTCAGGCTGGTGACCCCTACTATTAGCAGCAGGTAGAAAATTAGACGCGACGTAATGCGGTACATACATATCACCTCAAGCCAATTTTATCACGTATTGGCATATAGATAAACACATTCGCGAAATTATCACGATAAGTGCTTGCACGATATCACAATACGTGATATTATTTACTCAGAAAGAATCACCAAACAAATAGGAGGCAATAAAAATGAGGAAATTAGTTAGTATCGCATTGGCGCTCGTGATGATTGTCAGCGTTCCAGTATTTGCCGCGACACAGAGTATAGTGGAAATAGCCGCAGGTAGCCCCGACTTCAGTATCCTGGTTGCCGCACTGCAGAAGGCAGAGTTAGTAGAAGCTCTTCAGGGAGAAGGTCCGTTCACCGTGTTTGCTCCCACCGACGCTGCTTTCGTGAAACTGCTTGAAGCTTTAGGCATAAGTGCAGAAGATCTCCTCAATCACCCACAGCTAGGCGAGGTACTACTCTATCATGTAGTTGCTGGACAGGTCTTAAGCACAAATCTTGTTAACGGCATGACCGCCCCCACCCTCAACGGCGAAGAAATCACAGTGGATCTGAGCGACGGCGTAAAAATCAATGATTCGAAAGTGACTGCCGCAGACGTAATGGCCACTAACGGCGTAATTCACATAATCGACACCGTGCTGGTCCCCAAGGGCTTTGTCCTTAACCCGGCGCCCATTGTACCCGCCACCGTGGTCGATATCGCTCTCTCCAACAGCGATTTCAGCATTCTGGTAGCAGCGTTGCAAAAGGCGAATCTGGTCGGCGCTTTGCAGGGTGAAGGTCCCTTTACGGTATTCGCTCCGACTAATGCAGCTTTCGCAAAACTGCTACAGGCTTTGAACATAAGCGCAACCGATTTGCTTAACCAGCCTGATCTGGCAAAAGTACTTCTGTTCCACGTTGTTTCCGGTAATGTCAAGAGCACAGACCTCAGTGACGGTCTAAAGGCAGCAACTCTCACTGGCGAAGAACTGGTATTTGACCTGAGCGCAGGTGTAAAAGTGAGCGGTAGTAACGTTGTTCTCGCTGACCTGGTAGCAGGCAATGGCGTCGTACACGTGATTGACACAGTTATGATCCCGCAGAACTTCGCGTACCAGGCAATAGCAGAGGAAACCACTATTCCTCAGACCGGTGCAGTCAGTTTGACCCCCTTCGTCGGTCTCGGTATAATCTCATTGGCGGGAGCCGCTATGATGAAACGACGCAGAGGATAAGGTGGTAGGATGAAATGGATTTTGGAACACGCCTCAAGCAAGTCCGCAAAGCACGAAAGATGACGCAGATACAGCTTGCCGAGTTGCTGGGCGTGGAGCAATCCGCCATATCCAACTATGAGAATGGGTTGAGGATGCCCGGCGCATCTACCGTAGTGCAGTTATCATCGCACCTTGGAGTGACAGTTGACGAACTTCTGATAGGTGTAAACAGAGATGGCGTTGAGGAAACATTTCCCGGTGGCAACCCTAACAGCATAATCGACTTAAAGTCTCATTTTCTTAAGGATGTTCTGGAGGGCCGCGAACTGTCGGCTCTCCAAAACATTGTTGGAGATACGGTTACTGGTGCGGTAATGGCGGAGATAATCCACGAACTGATCGAACCTGCCCTAAGGCTTACCGGAGACCTTTGGGAAGCTGGCGAACTGCAAGAAGCCGAAGAACACCTCATTTCCGAAAGACTGGCTAACTTATTAAGTACTATGGGCAATCTCACCCAAAAAGAGCCTCCACGCCCCTACACTGCGTTGTTCGTTCTACCAGGAGCCGAGGAACACGCAATGGCGCTGAGAATGGCCGCAGAGCTGTTCTCGCTTCGAGGTTGGAAGACACTTTTTGTTGGTCGTAGCGTGCCTGTGTCAGGCCTGGCGAATGTCGTAAAGGACAAGAGTGTCGACCTGATAGTCATGTCTTTAACTATGAAAGGACACGTCAACAGCGCCGCATTGCTGATTCGTGCAGTGGATAGCTTCCGTCGCGAAGGGTTGCCTCTGGTGTTGGTGGGTGGAGAGGCCTTTTCGGGAGACGACAATACTCGCAGCGACCTTGGAGCCGATTTTTACGCACAGACTCTGAAGGATTTAGGCGAGATGATACCGCTCTACGAGAGAGAAATAGACTCGATCAGACAAACCAGCAAGCTCTGATAAAGGGCAAGGGGCTGTGTGAAAAGCAGAGGTGCGACTTCTCAGTCCCCGACTTGGCGCTCACTTGCCCCGTAATAACAAGGTCCCGCACCACTGAGCATGTGGTACGGGACTTTTTTGCGTTAATTGTAGGTTTTATCGTTTGTGGGACAAGCTTTTCACACAGTCCCTTTTGCTGTTATCGATAGCAAGGCCACGGTAAGTTCCCTTACGCTCAGCGTTTGCTTAAGCAGTCTGTCTGGCAGGAATAGCGGCGCTGTCAGGGGAAATATACAACTAAAGAGGAGGCGATGCAGTTGACTGGGATATCGACACCTATGGCCTGGGTAAGGCCACCCCGAAAGACCCAGGTTCACCATGACCGGTGGCAGGGTGGAATGCCAGAAAACGTGCTAGAAGCACAGGCCAGACTAGTGTGGGACCCATATAGCGCAGATCTGTTCATCGCTCTGGGCAGGGAACTGTCCCGGGCTGGTTTGTTCCGCGAGGCCATCGACGTGTACTCTCGGGCCATCGCCCTTGATCCCTCCAATTACCTGCTGTTCAGGCACCGCGGCCACCGCTATATTTCCACCATGCGCTACCCCGAGGCCGTGGCCGATCTCAAATGGGCTGCGGCCCTTAAGGACGACCACTGGGACACCCTGTATCATCTTGGGCTGGCCTACTATCTGTCTGGCGACTTCGATCTGGCTGCGCAGGCGTACTGCGACTGCTTGTCCGTTACCGATGCAGAAGAACACTTGCCCGCCGTCGTCGACTGGTATTACCTCACTCTGATGCGGCTAGGGTGTCGCGAAGAAGCCATGGCTGTGGCCCAGCTGGTGGGTCCCGAGACCGAAGCGGGCGAAAACGAGCCTTACAAACAGCGCATACTGGTGTATCGCGGGCTGAAAACTGCGGAAGAACTGCTGGAGAGCCTACCTGCAGGCGACGACCACATGTACTGCACAGGCGCCTTCGGTATCGCCATGGAATACTATTTCCGAGGGCAGGGCGATAAGGCCAGAGAACTCCTTGCTGAAATAACCTCGCGGCAAGCCGCCTGGTACGGTTTCGCCTCGCTGGCTGCGGTGGAGGAAGAAAAGCGGCTCAGGTTCTGAAAATATCGGTTTGTGTCCAACATAAAAGACTCCGGCCAATGCGCCGGAGTCTTTTGACAATCACAGGGAACCAGGACTTGTGTCTCGCCGCTACGCCGAGGGTAGCACAACTTTCCACGTACAGCCTACAACTTACAACGCCTAAAGTCTAAAGTCTACAGCCTGGAGTCTTCAGCCAACTTACAACGTACTGCCCGAGACAGGTCTGTTTTCCTTGTTCTAGAGCTGGCAGGCTACCAGCTTGGCCAGGTCGGTGACCCGAGAGGCGTAACCCCATTCGTTGTCATACCAGGCCATAACCTTTACTTTACGGCCCTGCATTACCATGGTGGATAGCGCGTCGATTATCGCTGAATAGGTGGTGGTGTTAAAGTCCACCGAGACCAGAGGCTCAGTCGTATAGGCCATTATGCCCTTCAGAGGACCCTCAGCTGCCTGCTTAAAGGCCTCGTTTACCTGGTCCACTGTTACTTCCTGCTTCAGATCAACCACCAGGTCCACCAGGGAGACGTTAGGCGTGGGCACTCGCAAGGCCATGCCGTGGATGCGGCCTTCAAGCTCCGGCAAAACCAGACCCAAAGCCTTGGCGGCACCAGTGGAGGTGGGGATAATGGACTGTCCCATAGCCCTGGCTCGGCGTAAATCCTTGTGGGGGTTGTCCAGGTTGTTCTGGTCGCTGGTGTAAGCATGCACCGTCGTCATCAAACCGTTCTCGATGCCGAAACGATCGTTTAGCACCTTGACCACCGGGGCCAGACAGTTAGTGGTGCAGCTAGCATTAGATATTATGTCCTGAGAAGCGACGTCAAGCTTGTCATCGTTTACACCGATCACTATCGTCTGGTCAGCGTCTTTTCCCGGCGCTGTGAGGATGACCTTCCTGGCCCCTGCCTGCAGGTGCAAAGCGGCCTTATCCCGGGAATTGAACTTGCCTGTCGCTTCAATGACGATTTCCACGTTCAGTTCTTTCCATGGGAGTCTGGCCGGATCCCTTTCGTTAACAAGCACGATGCGCTTGCCGTTGACGACCAGAGCTCCTTCCTCTGCAATAACCTCTCCATCAAACCTTCCGTGGGTAGTGTCATGGCGCACCAGATGCGCCAGAGTCTCCGGCGGGTAACTGGCGTTTACCGCC
>DDWC01000108.1 GCA_002345475.1 Firmicutes bacterium UBA2296 | reverse complement strand
GGCTGCGTTAACGCCACCGGCAGTGACCCCCGGGGCTTCTGTGCCGCGCCTGCCCACGCCATGGTTACCGCCGCTGCCCTGGTGCAGGCCGGCATTTACAAGAATGTCGTCGTGGTGGCCGGTGGCGCCACCGCCAAATTGGGCATGAACGGCAAGGATCATGTAAAGAAAAACATGCCTGTGCTGGAGGATGTACTGGGCGGTTTCGCCGTCTGGGTGTCCGAGAATGACGGCATCAATCCTGTTATCCGCACCGACATCGTCGGTCGCCACACCATCGGTTCCGGTGCCAGTCCCCAGGCCGTAATCTCCGCCATTGTCACCGACCCCCTGGATCGCGTTGGTCTGAAGATCACGGAAGTAGACAACTACGCCGTGGAAATGCAGAACCCCGAGGTCACCGTTCCGGCCGGAGCCGGCGATGTACCTCTGGCTAACTATAAAATGATTGCCGCTCTGGGCGTGAAGCGCGGCGATATCAAGCGCGAAGAGCTTAACGACTTCGTGGCCCGCCACGGCATGCCCGGTTACGCGCCCACACAGGGCCACATTCCCTCCGGCGTTCCAGTAATTGGCCCAGCCCGCGATCAGATACTTGGCGGCGAGATTAAGCGCAGCATGATTATAGGCAAGGGCAGTCTTTTCCTGGCCCGCATGACCAACCTGTTTGACGGAGTGTCCTTCGTCATGGAAGCCAACCCCGGCCTGGCCAAACCGTCTAGTGCGGCTGGCGTGGACGAAGCAGAAGTGCGCAGCATTGTAGCCGAAGCCATGCGTGCTTTAGCCGCATCACTGACCGAAACCCAATAGGGGGAGGCAAGCGATATGAATGACGCAAAGAAACTGGTAGCAAAGGTCTTTGGGGAAATCGCCGAAGCACTGGAAACTGGAGTGTTTGGCAACCGCGCCAAAGTCGGCATTACGCTGCTGGGCAGCGAGCATGGCGTAGAGGAAATCTTGCGCGGCGCCGAAGCCGCCGCCAAGGCCAACCCCGATCTGGAAGTAGTGCTGATAGGACCAAAGGTCGACTCCTCGCTGCGCCATTTTGCGGCGGAGACCGAAAAGGCACAGCATGAGCTTATGGAGCAACTGCTAATCTCAGGCGAGATACATTCTGCCGTTACCATGCATTACAACTTCCCCATAGGTGTCTCCACCGTGGGCAAGGTAGTTACACCCGGTAGAGGCCGCGAGATGTTTCTGGCCACCACTACCGGCACCTCGGCCACAGACCGGGTGGAAGCCATGGTCAAAAACGCCATCTACGGCATCGCCTGTGCCAAGGCCGCCGGACTAGCCTCGCCAACCGTGGGCATACTGAACGTAGATGCCGCCCGTACTGTGGAGCGCAGTCTGCAAAAACTGTCCGCCAACGGTTACACCATCAACTTCTCCCAGTCCGTGCGGGCTGACGGTGGCTCCGTCATGCGCGGCAACGATCTTCTGGTGGGCGCCCCCGACGTCATGGTCACAGACACCCTCACCGGCAACGTGCTGATGAAAGTGTTCTCCGCCTACACCAGTGGCGGCGACTATGAGAGCCTGGGGTACGGCTACGGTCCCGGAGTAGGGGAGGGCTATGACAGGATCATCCACATCCTCTCCCGCGCTTCCGGTTCTCCGGTGGTCAGTGGAGCCATTCGCTATGCCGCCGATATGGCCAAGGGTGGTCTGCTCAGCGTTGTAGAGGCAGAGTTTGCCGCCGCCAACGCCGCAGGGTTGCGCGACCTGTTCAAAAAAGAAGCGCAACCGGTCGTTGAGGTTGAAGAAGACGTAGTATGCCCGCCCGCCAAGGTGGCCACCGAAGAGATCGCCGGAATCGATATCCTCGATCTGGAGACCGCGGCCAAGGCCGTGTGGAAGGCTGGCATATTCGCCAGCACAGGTATGGGCTGTACTGGCCCTGTCATCCTGGTTGCCACCGACGATCTGGACAAAGCTCAGGAAGTCCTGATCAAGGCCGGGTATATCTCGGCATAGCCCCGTATTTCCCCAAACAAAACGAGACCCCTGAACCGCCGCAAGGCAGTTCGGGGGTCTCGTTTTCGTGATCCTTTTTCTGAGGCACAGTAGCCACAAACTCTTTTCAGTCCCCGGGAACCAGGCACCAGGAACGACTCATAGTTTCTTCGTTCCTGCGCGGGTTACCAAGAGCTAACAGCCAGGAGCCAAGAGCNNGACGCTGCCGTTCCCTTATGGCAACTGTGCTCCCAGCTGCTTCAGATAGTTGTATACGGCGCTATAGAATGCCGCCTGATCGGAACGCTCCACTCCCATAAAGCTGTTGCCCCGGTTCTGCCTGGCTACTTCAGAGATGAGGTTTATGTATGTCGCTTTGCCATTCCTGTGCAGAGTGGTTGTGGCAATGCGGTGGGGGATGTTGTGTTGCTTAAGTATCATGTTGGCAAGGGCCGGTGCCGCAGGGTTTTCCTCAAGTTCAGCATTGGCAGCAGCTATTATCAAAGGCTCGAACTCCACAACTACGGCTGTATTTGCGGCGAGAGCAGGGATAATCAGAGTGCTCCCCGTGCCGGGCTGTACGGTACCATTAATCTTCCATTGCTTCACTTTGTACCCGTCAGTCGCCGTGGCCACGAAGGTGACCTGGGATCCCGCGGGGATGCTGGCTCCGTTTGCCAACTCGCTACTGCCCATCCAGGCTGTAAGCAAACCGTTCCCGCCGGAAACAGAGAAGTGTGCGCTGTGGTTACCTTCCGACGGAACAGTGATGCTCACAGGCAAGGACAAAGTGTCCGCCAGGACCATTTCCTCATTGGAAGGGGTTACCGCCACATTTAGCCTGAGAGAGTAGTTGTGTGTTCCGGCGCTCCCGACGAAGGCCTCGGTACCCAGCAAAGCCAGGAGTTCGAGAGACACTGTGCCGTCCGTCAGGTTTTCCGTTTCGAGAATCCAGCTTTGTGCAGACGGATAGGTCAACAGGGTAATGCCTGTGGGCATATCTACTGTGTTGCCTGCCTGTAGCCAGATAAATTCTGCGTCAAGCACGGCTACCTGATTCAGGAACACATCTGTATCGTCATCAGGGATGCTTAACCCTTCGACTTCCCCGGTGTAGGTTACCTCGTCAAGGACAATCTGCCCAACAACCTTGAAGCTACGAACAGACCCGGAAATCGGGGGGAAATCGTTGATGTTGATTGCCATGTCGTAAAGAAAGGTGTCACTCTCGTCAAGATCGACGTTCAGCTCCACGCTATAGGTTGTCGGCAGCCACTCGTCTTCGTCCACCCGGGTTAGGTGCTGCAGCAACAGAGTCTGGTCAGTAAGTGCAGCAACCGTGTTGTTATCCACTGTGACATCGCCACGGAATCCATAGACGTAGCGAACATCTTTATCTGCTCTGGTCACGACCAGGTCGTAGTCAAGCAGAATTTGCCCGCCCACGGTGAGGTCCACAGTGGTAATGTCATATCCTGCCGCCTTGACGCCTGAATCTACCTGCCACTCATATTCGGTGACGTGCTCGTAATACCCCTGTCCGGTCAGCGTCAGAACCAGAGGCTCCGGCTCGTCGGCCGCCGCCATCATTGGCAACATCAGGGCAAATCCCATGGCCAGTAGGGCCAAAAATGCTTTGTTTCTCATAATAGTCCTCCTTGTATTGTGTGATTATCGCTCTATTAATATACTTTCGCCGGGTTGCGTCGTGAGAACGGGGTCCCAGGGTAATTCCCTTCGATTGGGGCTTACCAATACTGGTCCGCACAAGAAAAATAAGACCATCCATCCGGATGATCTTATTGGTTTTGCCCTTTGGGTCAGATTACCACCGCGGCTGCTGCGGCAGAAGCAGCAGATGCCAGGAGTGAGGCTGGGGCAGTATGCGGTATTCGGTAAGCCTCCAGGGCCGCGCACGCTTTACAAACGCCGTGTCATATAACGGCGCCGGGATCGCTAGCAACACCTGGACGGGTACCGGATACTTCACACGGGTTCCCCCTTACTCAGTCCTTCTTTCTGAAACTTCCATCTCCCTGTGATAACTGTAACAGACTGTAATCACATCCCCGTCACATATCGATCACATTAAGGAAATTCTCTCAAAATATCCGCATCGTTCTGCTCCAAAAGGGACGGTTCTTTTTGTTACTTTCGGTTCCCGAAATGTTTCGCGACGTTAAGGACGGTGTCGCTACCTTATATTGAGGCCTGACCCCAATTAAGCAATTGATCATTAATCGCGGGAGCCGCGAGCCACGGTGTCGCCGCTACGAAGAAGAAGTCCCTGGGGTCAATCGCCAAGAGCCGGGCTCATATTCTTCGCATGAGGCCGCGTATCAAGAGTCACAAAAAGAACCGTCCCTTTTGGAGAGGTGGCGGTTAGACGTTGAAGATTAGACGTTGAACTGACAACAAAGCCCTCGCCGTTCCTCTGTGGTAACTGCGTCCCTGGCAAAGGTGAGAGTGTCCGGTCATCCCGCCTCGTATCAGTTCTCATCAGTGCTAATCAGGTGCGGCCGAGCAAGGTCGTGTTGCATAGCGGGTGCGAACCCCGCCGGGTAAGGCCTAGCCAGCCGCCCGTAGCTAGCCTTGGAGCATATTTGGTAACAGATATGTTTAAGCGTAGGCGAGCGAGATAGTAGGCCGAAATGCGCAAGCGTAAAGGGATTGAGCCCCGAAATGACTGAATGAAGTGGGGAAGCCCATGCTTTCTGATTGGCTGAAGGCAACATGCTCGAGGCGGTAAGGCGAGCCAAAGAGCATTCCCCCGG
>DDWC01000212.1 GCA_002345475.1 Firmicutes bacterium UBA2296 | reverse complement strand
AGCCCACCACAGCCCTGGATGTCACGATTCAGGCGCAAATACTGGACCTTATCAGGGCCCTGCAGAAAAAGTACGAGCTGACTGTCATCTATATCACCCATGACCTTGGGGTGGTAGCCAACGTCGCTGATGACGTAGCAGTAATGTACGCAGGAGACATTGTGGAGTACGGTACCTCCGAAGAAGTGTTCTACAATGCCCAGCATCCCTACACCTGGGCACTGCTGTCGTCGTTGCCGCAGTTGGGTGTAAAGGGGGAGCCGCTCTACTCCATCAAAGGCACCCCGCCCAACCTCTTCTATGACATACAGGGCGATGCGTTTGCTGCGCGCAACCCACAGGCGTTGAAGATTGATTTTGTGAAGCGGCCGCCCTACTTCCAGGTGAGTCCAACCCACTTCGCCCGTACATGGTTGCTGGATGAAAGGGCGCCGGAGATTGAACCACCCACTACTATCCAGCATCTGCGAGACAAATATCGGGGGGTGAGAGCATGAGCGCCCCAGAAAAGGAAGTATTGCTGGATGTGCAGGACCTCCGAGTTGAGTTTCGCGTCAAGGCCAAGCAACCCCTGGTAGCGGTAAAGGACGTTAGCTTTAAGGTATATAAGGGCGAAACCTTTGGTCTGGTGGGCGAATCCGGATCTGGCAAGACCACCATCGGCCGCGCGATTATCCGCATTAACGAGACTACTTCGGGCGATATCTACTTCAAAGGTGAAAAGATAAACGGCAAGATTTCTTCACAACTTGACCGCCAGGTGACCGAGAAGATTCAGATGATATTCCAGGATCCCATGGCTTCACTTAATGAGCGCGCCAAGGTAGACTACATAGTCTCGGAAGGACTTTACAACACCAGGAACTACAAGGACGAGGCAGATCGCAAGGCCAAGGTTGAACAGGCCTTGTCCGAGGTTGGACTCCTGCCGGAGTTCGCTTCGCGCTTCCCCCATGAGTTTTCCGGCGGCCAGCGGCAGCGTATAGGTGTCGCCCGGGCACTCATTATGGAACCAGAGTTCATAATCGCCGACGAGCCCATTTCGGCTCTGGACGTTTCCATCCGTGCCCAGGTGCTCAATCTTCTCTCCCGCCTCAAAAAAGATAATGGTCTCACCTACATGTTTATCGCCCATGACCTTTCTGTGGTGCGTTTTATCACCGACAGGGTCGCAGTAATCAGCAAGGGCGAGATAGTAGAGCTGGCCGAGACTGAAGAACTCTTCAGGAACCCGTTGCATCCCTACACGCGCTCGCTGCTTTCGGCAATTCCGCAGCCCGATCCTATAGCAGAGCGCAAGAAGAAACTAATCCTCTACGATCCCTCACAACATGACTATAGTGTGCACAAGGCCAAGTGGGTCGAGGTCAAACCAGAGCACTTTGTGCTGGGCAGCGACCCTGAGATCGCAGAGTATAGGAAGCTGCTTTAGAGCGTGACGCAGAGCAATGTATGAAAGGGCTCTTGGCTCTTAGCTGTTGGAACAGCCAATCTCGCTGAGGCACAGGCATCGAACTCCGGACCCTTTCTCCAAGAGCTAAGAGCTAACAACCAAGAGCTCTATACGTGCAAGAACCACAAGCGAGCCTGGCTTGTGGTTCTTGCTTTTCGTATGTCGTCGACCGCCTACTAAAACCCCGCCCCTATACCAAACCTCTGGTACAGGATAATGCTCACTACGGTCAGCTGTATGGCGCTCCAGAGGAATACGTAGATCATGTTGTGCCAGAAGTCCTCGGAGCTTTCGTCATCGCCCCGGCGTTGTACCAGGCCGTCCTTGATGCGCACGCGGTCGGAGACTTCGCGTCCCGCCAGTTTGTCTTCCGATATTCCCTGGGTTTCGCCAGGTTCTACATTGCCCAGGGTTTGCACCGCGGGTGCTCTCTGGCTTCCCACAAAGGACAGAAAATCGTCGCGCCGCAGGTAGATCAGCCAGGCCAGAAGCAGGTAGCCCACCAGGAAAATGGGCACAATCTGAGCCAGATAATATACATGCGCAAAGCCCTGCACCGCCAACCCGTAGGAAATCACCACCGTGACTGCCGACAGCGTCAACCCGCCCAGAAAACCGCGACTCACTTTGGCCAGGAGATTGCTCATTGTCCTTGCCACGTCGTCATATCCGCAGGTTGCCCACGGTGCGGGGGCAGGCAATGACATCGCGGATATTGGTTACACCTGTAAGGTACATCACCAGCCGCTCGAAGCCTATGCCATAGCCCGAATGCTTGACACCGCCAAACTTGCGCAGTTCCAGATACCACCAGTACGGCTCAAGATCCATCCCCAGCGACTTCATGCGCTCCACAAGAACATCGTAACGTTCTTCGCGCTGGCTCGCACCCACCAGTTCTCCGACCCCTGGCACAAGCAAGTCCGTAGCGGCTACCGTTGTGCCGTCATCGTCCAGGCGCATGTAGAAGGACTTGATGTCCTTAGGGTAGTTAGTCACAAACACCGGACGCTTATATACCTGTTCTGACAGGTAGCGCTCGTGTTCCGTCTGCAAGTCCATGCCCCACTTAACCGGGAACTCAAAAGATCTGCCGGATTGCTGCAGTATTTTGATGGCTTCGGTATAGGTGACACGGCCGAACTCCGATTTGACTACGTTGTCCAGCCTCTCTCGCAGATCCTTGTCTACATATTCGCAGAAGAAATCCATCTCTTCGGGGCATTGTTCCAAGACGTAAGCAAAAACGTACTTAATCACGGCCTCGATGTTGTCCATATTGTCCTTCAAGTCGGCAAAGGCCAGCTCTGGCTCAATCATCCAGAACTCCGCGGCGTGCCTCGCCGTGTTGCTGTTCTCGGCCCTGAAGGTGGGGCCAAAGGTATAGACGTTTTTGAAAGCCAGGGCGAATATTTCTGCCTCCAGCTGACCGCTTACCGTGAGATGAGTCTCTTTGGCGAAGAAATCGCGGCTATAGTCCACCTTGCCAGCCTCAGTGCGCGGTGTATTCAGCATGTCCAGCGTGGTCACCTTAAACATTTGACCGGCACCCTCGGCGTCACTGCCGGTGATAATGGGGGAGTGGACGTAAACGAAGTTGTTCTCCATGAAGAACTTGTGCACAGCAAAGGCAGCGACGCTGCGCACGCGAAACACAGCAGAGAACAGATTAGATCTTGGGCGCAGATGAGCTATCTCACGCAAGTACTCCAGCGAATGACGCTTCTTCTGCAGCGGATAGTCAGCCGAAGACTCTGCCTCCACTGTTATTTCAGTGGCACAGATTTCAAAGGGCTGTCTGGCCTCCGGCGTCTCAAGTACGGCTCCCGTAACCCGCAACGCAGTGGCAATGGGCAAACGGGCTATGTCAGCAAAATTAGGCATGGTATCGCCGAATACCACCTGAACATTGCGGAAGAAAGTGCCGTCATTGAGCTCAATGAACCCAATGTTCTTCGAAGCCCTGATGGTTCGTATCCAGCCTTCGAGGACAACCTCCTTGCCGGCATAAGTTGCCGTGTCGCGATAAAGCTGCTTCGTCTCAACCTTCATTTTCGTCATCTCCGTTCCATAGAATAGCCGTTGGCTGCTCATGAGGATGCACTTAGCGCTTGGCGCTTGGCAACGGGGAGAGCGTTCTTTGTTCCTGGTTCCTCGTACTCGACAAACTACCAGGCTCAAGGCACTAGGCTCCAGCCACTACTCAGCCCCTGACTCACGCCCTCTAGCCCCTGGCGGCTGGCGCCTGGTGGCTGGTGGCTAATATAAAACGCCCCCCATCCCATAATCTTGGGACGAAGGGCAAATTTCGCGGTGCCACCCAAGTTGTCCGTGCAAAGACAGACCAACTCATGGGCTGTAACGGGCTGACCCGTCCGGGCCTACGGCGCGATGGCGCTTTCGGGCGGAAGCTCGAGGGTGTTCTTGGCGCTGAACCTGGGCACCGGGCTTCCACCGCCCCCGGCTCGCTTGGCTGTATCCAGCGTTACTCTCCCTGTCACGGCCTTTGCGTGATTATTAAGAGTATATAGTCTGACAATGTCGACGTCAAGAGCAAGGCGGGGGAGAGCATTCAGCATTTGGCTCTCAGCAGACAGCGGACGCTTAGCGCTTGGCGCTTAGTGGAACGGGGGGAGAGCTCTGCAATCCGCAGTGATTTTTGTTTTGGCCACCCTGCGGCCCCGGAGATGTCCATGCTTTGCGCTCCAGCATTGTGACTAATCTATACCATGGGTGAATGCTACATGCTGAGTGCTGTTGGCTTCGTCTGGCATCGCTTCCATAATGTAGGGGCACAGCATGCTGTGCCC
>DDWC01000059.1 GCA_002345475.1 Firmicutes bacterium UBA2296 | reverse complement strand
GCTCACGATCCTTTCGCCAAGACCCGATGTCGCCAGGTTCAGACCCAGATCTCGCATGTGGCTCACGGCTGACCCCAGGCTCAGAGAATTGAGGTTGGGCACCATCACGGAAGTTGGCAACTCGAAACCCGCAACCGCCGAGTTTGGCTTCACTTCAAGATAAGTCAGTATATCCAGCATCATGGCTCGAAAAGCTGGAGCGGCCACCTGGCTACCGTAATAACCATAAGGTCCTTTGGGATCATTAACCATGACCATCAGCGTTACGCGGGGGTTTTCCGCCGGTGCGTAGCCAATAAAGGAACCCACGTAGCGATCATCGTAGTACCCTCCGCCGGGTTTGGGCACCTGCGCGGTGCCTGTCTTACCCGCCACAGTGTATTCTTCCAGAAATGCGTTTCGCCCACCACCTTCAGCCACAACTCCGGCCAAAATGGCGTTCATACGCCGAGAAGTATCCTCAGTTATGGGATAACCACTCACCACCGGTTCTTTCTGTTCTACCAGATTACCCTTGGAATCCCTTATCTCTTTGATTATGCTGGGCTCGTATAGCACTCCACCGTTGGCTACAGCAGACACGGCCAGCACCTGCTGCAAAGGTGTTACCGCCGGTCCCTGACCAAAACTTGTGGTGGCCAGTTCCACAGGGCCGACGCGGTCAAACATGATGCCGGTCGCCTCCCCAGGCAGTTCTATTCCCGTTCGTTTGCCGAAACCGAAGGCGTCAATATAGCCAAAAAGGGTCTCTGCGCCCAGAGCCTGTCCTATTTCCACAAAGCTCGGGTTTCAGGATTTGTATATGGCCTCGGTGAAGCTCAAGGTACCGTGACCACGCAGGACGTGACAGTGGAGTCTTCTGCCGGCCACCTCGATATACCCCAGGCATGTGTATTGGTCTGTTTCGCTGGCGACGTTCTCGTTGAGGGCCGCTGCCGCGGTGACTATCTTGAAAGTAGAGCCTGGTTCAAAACTTGAGGAGATCACAGCATTCCTCCACAAGGAATCGGGATAAATATTGAAGCTATTGGGGTCAAAACTCGGCAGACCCGCCATGGCCAGGATCTGTCCGTTTCGTGGATCTATAGCCACAGCGAGGACGCTGGTCGGGGCATGGCGCTGCATTACTACTTCGAGTTCGCGCTCTACAATATGCTGAATGACCTCATCAATGGTCAGATATACGTTCAGGCCATCCACAGGGGGACTGTACGAAGGTTTTGCCTCCGGCAACACATCACCGTGTTCGTCTACAGGCAATACTACCTGAGCGGGTAGTCCAGCGAGTTTCCCCTCCAGAGTGTACTCAACGCCAGCCAGGCCGTGACCATCAACCCCGACAAAACCCAAAAGCTGACTGGCCAGGTTGATATGGGGATAATAGCGCCTGTTTTCGACTTTAAAAGAGATCCCCGGCAGGCCCAGATCTCTGACACCTTTGGCTTCTGCCGGTGTCACCGCCCTGGCGACATAGACCAGTGACCGCTCCCGGGTGATTCTCTCCAGTACAGTTTCTTTGGACATGCTAAGAACTGCAGCCAGTTGGGCTGCAGTCGCATCAGGGTCAACGATTTGTGCAGGTATAGCAACAACCGTATCCGCCTCAGTGGTAATGGCAAGCTCTCTGCCAAGGCGGTCATAGATAATTCCTCGTTTAGGTTCGGCCGGGATTTCTTTGGCCCATTGGTTAAGGGACATGCGCTCCAGCTCTGCTCCGCGCACAATCTGAATGAAACCGAGCCGGCCTAGCAAGCCTAACCAGATCATGCTGTAGATAACCAGCATCCAACCGAGGCGCGGCCTGATCGATTTCTTGGGCAGCATGGCGAATTTCCTCCGATCTATGGATTGGCGAAGCTCACCTTGATAACCTGCGCTTCAGTCGGCTTGCTCATGTGCACCCGCAGAGCAGCTTCGCTTTCTATCCGGGCCGTACTGGAGAGTCTGGCAACTTCAAGTTGCATTACCGACAGCTCGGCCTCCATACGCACTATGTTCGTACCCAGACTCTGAACCCTGCGACGCGCAGCGAGAATCTGCGCCTGCCAGGCCACGGCCACGAAGGCCAGCACTATGGTCAAGCCAAAGACCAGGCCAAAGCGAAGCAAAGCCGTCCGGTGGGACTTGGAGTAGTGTTTTCTAGGCTGGGGGGCTCTAGTCGGGCCGGGCAGAGGCAATGGAAGCGGTGCAATAACCGGCAACGGCTTATGCGCTAGAGACACGGTGTTTCACTCCTCCTGTAAAGTATCATGTTTTAGAGCCGGGTGGCAACGCGTAATTTGGCACTGCGCGCGCGGGGATTCTCTGATATCTCCTCAGACGTCGGCAGAATAGGCTTGCGTCTCTCTGTCGCCAGAAGTGGGGTTGTATTGCAGATACATTGGGGAATCCCGGGCGGACAGCTACAGCGCAAAGACTGAGCTTGCATGAACTTCTTGACTATTCTATCCTCCAGGGAGTGGAAAGAAATGCAGGCCATCCTGCCGCCAGGCTTAAGCGCTTCCACTGCCTTTTGTAGCGCCATCTCCAGCGCTTCCAGCTCATCGTTCACGGCGATCCGCAAAGCCTGAAAGGTGCGCCTGGCCGGGTGCTGCGCCTCGGCAGTCCGCACATCCTTGGGGACGGCTGCCTTAATTATTTCCACCAACTGTCCGGTGGTGACCAAGGGACTCTCTGCTCGGGCACTCACTACGAACTTAGCAATCCGACGAGCCCAGCGCTCCTCGCCATAGTCGTGCAGAATGCTCGTGAGACGGTCCTCGCTATAAGTGTTTACGATCTCGGCAGCCGTGAGGGTTTGCGACAGACCCATGCGCATGTCCAGCGGCGCATCGTGCCAGTAGCTGAACCCGCGGCCTCCTTCGTCAAACTGAGGCGACGAAACACCCAGATCAAAGAAGACCGCGTCTACTCTGGCCACTCCAGCCATGTGCAACGCTACGTCAAGATTGCGAAAGTTGAGCGGGACGAAAGTGAATCTTCCGCCAGGATAATCTGTGGCAAGGGCCAACGCGGCTTCTGCGGCGGACTCGTCCACATCAAGACCGATGACTCGCCCCTCCCGGCCGACAGACTGCAGGAATGCTCTGGAATGGCCGCCCCTGCCAAATGTGCAGTCAAGTACAATTTTGCCATCTGACAGAGAAAGTGCCTGAAGACTCTCCTTGAGCAAAACAGGTGTATGTTCTATACTCATTCCATCTCACCTCGGTTTTTCAATCGGGAGATCAAAAGACGTCTTCCAGCTCTTCAGCTATGCGCTCATAATCGTCCAGCGCACCTTCGCTATAGCTCATCCAACGCTCCTTGCCCCATATTTCCACTCTGGAGGCCACACCGAGGATAACAGTTTCCTTTTCGAGCTGAGCGTACTCTCTCAGGGAGCCGGGCAGGTTCACTCGGCCCTGTTTGTCGCATTCACATTCCGCGGCGCCGGAGAAGAACATGCGGCTGAAGGAGCGAGCATCAGACTTGGTAAAGGGCAGACTCTGCAACTTTCCCTCAATGCTTTCCCATTCCGACATGGGGTAGATGAAGAGGCAGCGATCAAGGCCCTTGGTGACAACGAAGTTGGCACCAAGTTTATCTCGAAACTTGGCGGGCATAAAAAGCCGTCCTTTGTCGTCCAAAGCGTGCTCGTATTGACCTAGAAACACTTTACGCCCCCCTTTCCACCACTTCGCACCACAATTACCCACTGTATTCTCCTGCAACTTCTATTTTCCCTGCACGTTTCAGGAAAAATATAAGTTTTTTTTCCTTGTCTTGCCCCCGGCGACCCTCCCAGCGTCATGAAAGACAGGTCAGATTATGATATACTTGAAATGAAAAGAATATGGTTCGTTCGCTTGCCGACATTGTCGGTGTGACGCTCGAAGAAACCACTCATGATCGACAGCCTTCCGAGTCCGCTCCTGGTTGCTCTGTTGTCGTAATCTGTGCCGGTTTTCTTCGGGCGCTTTTGTTCGAGATAGAGAGAGAGGAGGTGAAGAATACATGGTAACTCCAGAAAACAGAATAAAACGCGTTGTGGCGGTTATGAGCTGTAAAGGAGGAGTTGGCAAGTCCTCGGTCACGGCTTTGACAGCAGTCGGTCTGAAAAGAAAAGGGTTCAAGGTCGGCATTCTCGACGGTGACATGACAGGTCCCAGCATCTCGGTACTCTTTGGAGTGGAGAACCAGCACCCGGGAAACCACCATGATTCGTTTTCCCCGGTGCCTTCAAAACTGGGTATTCCGATTATGTCCATCAACAGCTTCACCAGAGACACGCGCCCTGAGTGGCGTGATCCGCAAATTGAGGGACTCATAGGGCAGCTATACGCCCAGTCCGAATGGGGCGACCTCGACGTCTTGCTAATCGACCTGCCACCGGGAACTGACGAAGCACCCAGGGTAACACTGCAGAACTTGCCCGTAGATGGTGTGATAATCGTATCCTCTCCACAGGACATGGCTGTCCTGGCGGTTGACAAGGCCATTAATCTGGTTAAGGGTCTTGACAAAGAAATTCTGGGCGTCGTTGAGAACATGTCCGGTATTCTCTGCCCGCACTGCAATCAGCTCATTGAGGTATTTGGTAGAAGCCAGGGCCAGGAACTGGCTCAGAAGCACGGCGTGCAGTGGATCGGTGGACTGCCCATGGATCCAAATCTGGCTGCGGCGACTGGCGCTATCGAAACGTACCATTCCCCAAAAGATGCGGTAATCCAGAAACTGATGCAAATTGCCATCGGAACCTGATACTGATACAAAAAGAAATCCCGGCTCCCCTTAAAAGGAGTCGGGATTTGACTTTGTACTCCGTATCCACGTCTTACGTCTCACGTCTAACGTCTAGAATGCGGCAGCCAGATAGGCCTGATAATTTCTGATTGGTCTGATGCGTAGAGGGAGCCCCGACACAGGCACCACTGAGCCGGGGACACAGTGACCACAGTGGGCACTGCGAGGGCATCGTTGTCAGTTCCCTGCCCCTCGTGGTTCGCTCTAACGTCTAACGTCCAATTTCTAACGTCTAATGCCTAACCTCTAACCTCCAGAGTACGGCAGCTTGATGAGGACTGATGTATCTGATGGGCGCTGCTATTGAGGCGCCAGCCTCCAGGCGCCAGCCTCCAGGCGCCAGCCGCCAGAGAGACAAGGATTATTGCTAAATGCTGAGTGCTGAATGCTCTCCTTCAATATCCCGTTCCACCAAGCGCAAAGCGCCCCTCGACTCCTCGCCTAACGCCTAACTTCCCGCACGCTTTTGTTATATGTTTTTTGTTTTTTGGTTAATCCTAACGTCTAACGCCTAACGTCCAACTTACTGTCTCCCACAGTCCAGGGTGTCTCCGCTCAATACCTCAAGGGCGTGTGGCAGGGCTCCGGACAGAATGGCGAATGACTCCAGCGCACCTTTCACACTTCCCGGCAGGTTTACCACAAGGGTCCGCCCTGCCAGTCCCGCTACCCCTCTGCTTAGCATGGCATGAGGGGTTATTTTCATGCTTTCAGCCCTGATTGACTCAGATATTCCTGGGACCAGGCGGTCGATGACCTGGAGAGTAGCTTCAGGGGTGACACCTCGAGCCGAAAGCCCGGTGCCACCGGTGGTAAGAATAAGGGAATACTTTCCTGAGGAAACCAGTTCTCTAAGTTTCGCGGTCAGAAGGGCCGCTTCGTCAGGAAGCAACACTCCGTCCACCTCGGCGCCCCATAACTTGAGCTCCTCGACCAGCCTGGGACCACTCTCGTCAACTGTCTCGTTGCGGTAGCAGCGATCACTTAAAGTAATCACAGCTGCGCGAAATTCAGGCAGCACGTAGACTCTGTCCCCGGAACGCAAGTGTCCGCCGCGCAGCACCTCTGCAAAAATGCCTTCCCGGGGCATCACGCAGTCTCCTGCCAGATGATATATGGCGCATCGGGTGTGACACTCCTTGCCTATCTGCGTAATACGTAGCACGCACTTACCCGCTAACATAGTGGTGCCAACAGGCAGATCAGCCAGGGGTAATCCCCTGGTGGTTATGTTTTCGGCAAAGTCACCCGGTCCAACGGAGAGTCCCTTGGCTCGCATCTTTTCTATGCTCTCCTCTGCCAGAAGGCTGACCTGCCTGTGCCAGGGGCCGGCATGGGCGTCGCCCGCGATACCGTGGTTTTCAACCATTTCTATCAGCTCCACTGCGCGCTTTCTCTCACCTTTGTTGGCGCTGACGCAAACCTCCACCACTCTACCCTGCATTATGCCTCCCCCTCCTGCCATACGTAATCACCGCTTCGCCCACCGCTTTTCTTCAGCACTCGCACTCCTTCAATGGACAGACCTTTGTCAACAGCCTTACACATATCAATAATAGTCAGGGCGGCGCCAGTGGCCGCTGTCAGTGCCTCCATTTCAACGCCGGTCGAATCCACTGCAGTCACTTCAGCCACAATTCGCAGAACGCTCTCGGATATGGCTGAGAAATCAACCCCGGCGTGGGATAGCCGCAACGGATGGCAAAGCGGTATTAAATCCGAAGTCCGCTTCGCGGCCATGATTCCTGCCAACCTAGCCACCGGCAGAACCTCTCCCTTGGGCAAACCGCCCTCCATAATCAGGCTCAGTGTTTCAGGCCGCATGTGCACGTGCGCCACAGCCTGAGCCAGGCGCACCGAGTCAGCTTTGCCGGAAACGTCAACCATACTTGCCTTACCTTTTTCGTCAACGTGGGTTAAACTCATCACACTACCCCCCTATCTCCGCCATCTTCTTTCTTCTCTGCACCGCCATGCGGTCAGGTTTGTGTTCCAGTGCATCACGTATCATCTTACCTGCCAGATCAAGATCACGGGCCTGCACGGCCGGCAGCATATCAAGCTCATCATCGGCAAACAGGCAGGGCCTGATCTTTCCCTGGGAAGTTATGCGCAAGCGGTTGCAGGTAGCGCAAAAGTGGCGACTGACACCCTGTATGAAACCAACGGTGCCAAGAGCACCAGGCACCCGGAAGATAGAGGCCGGTCCCCCGCCTTCAGTGGACGCCGGCTCAAGCTCACCGATACCTGCTATGACCTTTTCCATGGCTACGAAACGCTC
>DDWC01000072.1:1977-19249 GCA_002345475.1 Firmicutes bacterium UBA2296 | reverse complement strand
ATCGCGTGGCCCTACACCCCTTCAGCGCCGAGGAAATATTTGCCTTGCGCAATGGGTTGCTGGGTCCCGACGCCTCCCTGACGTCGACTTCCGCAGTGCCTGACGACAACAATCCTGCCGGCTTTATGCTGGGACAGGAGGACATGACCGTTACTGCGCTCGGCTATCTTTCCTATTACAATCGCGAACTGTTTCTGGCCGATGTAGGAGAGGACATCAGCTATGAAGAGGCCCGGGCGCAGGCCGACGCATTTCTGCGTTCGCGGCTGCCTGGCTTTGACCAGTACCTCTTCGATGCTGTCACATATGTGGAGGGCATGGGCCATCGCGTCGAGTACGTGCAAATGCACGACGAAACTCCCGTTTATCCTGGACACGTCATGGCTCTGGTTAAGTCCGACGGAGTGGTCGCTCTCTGGCAGCTACGTCTTAAAATTATGTCAGGAGAAGGCCAGGAAAAGAAAATTGTCTCGGCGGCTGACGCCCTGTTGAGCATGCTCAGTCACCGACTCACTGTGGGAGACTCCGGCCCGGTCACAGTTCAGGAGATAGCACTGGGGTACTACAGCCGCGTCTACGACACCTTTGAGTCGTGGCAGACAGCCCCCGTGTGGCGTGTGCGGACAGATCACGGAGACTATTTTATCAACGCCCACTCCGGAATCATCGAAGAATAACTATTAAAAGGTAATTAAGGTTTAAGTTACAGCTATGTTACATGCATCACAATAGCTGAGTTTGTGCTTGAACGAGCGCCCGGGCCTGTGGTATAGTAGTCCTCGGAACAAAGTAAATGGAAATCGAGAGGAGGTGTACAGATGATAAGCGTGGTACGTGCATATGATAATGGCATTGTTGCTGCTCTTGCCCGACACAATAGGGATTATCTGTCCACCGGAAAGACCTCTCGTTAGGTTTCTTTCTTCACGGCTTAAAAGCCATGGGCAGATGCCCATGGCTTTTTATGTTACCTGTGAAGGAGGTTGCCCCAGTGAAATATTGCAACGCAGAGGAAGTACTACCCCGCCATCTGCTTACAGAGATACAGAAATACGTAGAAGGTGTGCAGATATACGTGCCCAAGGGCTCGGGCAATCGCCTCGGTTGGGGTGAGCGCAACGGTCAGAAGGGCCGGCTTTATCAGCGCAACCGTCAAATTCGTGCTGAGTTCCGCACGGGAGCAGATATCGAAGAGTTGATGGCCAAGTACCACCTGGGATACGAGAGTATCCGTAAGATAGTCTACCGACGGAGTGTATAATGACCGAAGACGTTTCCTGTGGCTAATAACAGTAGCAGGGAACGCAGCAGTAAGTCCTTGTGTAGCTTCATTTTTCATAACGGTTCTTTACCATGTTCCCCGCGATTCATTGTAGTATAATGAAATCAGGGTACCCGTACCCTGAAAGGGGGTGGTTCATTGTGCAGTCCATGAACCGGAGGTGGCAGGTCCTCTAAATAGAGGATCTGCTGCCAAGGGAAAGGCACAGGGCAGGCATTAAGCCTGCCCTGTGTTCTGCTTATTCCGGTTGACGCTTCCTGTCAGACGATGCTATAATAAGTCCTGCGTTGGGGATTCGTCTAATGGTAGGACGGCTGACTCTGGATCAGTAGGTAGAGGTTCGACTCCTTTATCCCCAGCCATTTTCATGGCCCGTTAGTCTAGCGGTGAGGACGCCGCCCTCTCAAGGCGGAATCACGGGTTCGAGTCCCGTACGGGCTACCAAGCGTGACAGATAGCACTAGCAATAGTGCTTTTTTGCTTTTATCTGAAGAATTCATGAGCTCGCTAGTCCCTTGCAAGCAGTATCTGTTATGATTTCAGTTGAAGGAGATGAAAGACTATGAGTGAATACTACGAGCAGTCATCATACGTTCGACCCAGACGGCGCCGGAACTACACATGGGCCGTCGTTGCTCTGGTCCTCGTCGCAGCTATCATCGGCAGTGTCGCGGGAGCGTATCTCGCTCCAACGTATCTATATGGCAAGCTTCTGCCTTATCCCCCAGGTTACGGCTACATTCCGAATTATCAGCTTCCTATGCTTGAGCCCCTGGTTGGGGATCAATACGCCAGTATCATCGCCGCCGGTGCCGTGGCGCAGGTGGCTGAGCGGGTAGGTCCAGCCGTTGTCGGGATCATCAATCGTTCCCAGGTGACCAGCATATTCGGTTCGTTCCAGCAGGAAAGTTCCGGGTCTGGCATTGTCTTTGACAAGGCGGGACTGATAGTTACCAACTACCACGTTATAGACGGTGCCCGCGAGCTTGTCGTTACCTTTAGCGAGACAGTGCAGGTAAAAGCGGAACTAGTAGGAGGCGACCCCAGCACCGATCTGGCGGTGGTGCGCATCAACCCGGCAGATTTGCCGCTGGAGTACCGCGACCTGCCGGTGGCCGCCTTCGGTGACTCCTCCAAGCTCGTCGTGGGTGAACTGGCGGTGGCTATTGGCAATCCTCTGGGGATGCAGTTCCAGCGCACCGTTACTTCCGGCATAATCAGCGCCGTCGAACGAACCCTGACCATGGACGAATACCAGTACAAAGTAATCCAGACAGACGCCGCTATTAACTCCGGCAACAGCGGAGGGGCGTTGGTCAACTCCGCGGGCCAGGTGATTGGCATTAACCAGGCCAAGATCAACATGACCGGTGTGGAAGGAATGGGGTTCGCCATACCCATTAACGTGGCCCGCCCCATAATTGAGGACATAGTTCGCCACGGTCGCGTTATCAGGCCCTGGCTGGGCATCAAGGGTGTGGCTCTGACACCACAGCTGGCCCAGCAATACAGCCTGCCTGTCTCCTACGGCATATATATCGAAATTGTGCCCGGAGGACCGGCCGCCAAGGCTGGTTTGCGTGACAGAGACATCATTATCAAGTACGATGGTACCGAAGTAGCAGATTTTGAAGACTTGCGAAAGCGCATTGCCGATACAGGCGTTGGCTTTACAGCTGAACTGACCGTGCGCAGAGGCAGTGACACCCTGACGTTTAACGTGAGGCTTGAAGCAGCGCCATAGGAGGTGAAGAGGAATGTACGTGGTGTGCCGGGAACATCTGGAGTTGGCGATTGACGAGTTTGTTGACGAGTACGAGATGCCCCCAGACGTGCATCTCCTCAGCGACATCACCTTTACCGAGTGGACGGCCCCGCCCCAGTGTCACTTCTGCAGCAATCCGCCCGTCTACCTGGTGGTATAGATGAAGATTACCCTGATCTGCGTGGGTACCCTTAAGGAAGCATACTATCGTGCCGCAGCCGCTGAGTATCTCAAGCGGCTGCGGCCTTACGCGCAGGTAACCGTCCATGAAGTCGCCGAAGAACGGCCTCCCGCCAATCCTTCGCCCGCCGACGAAGCCGCTATGCGCGACCGCGAGGCCGAGCGCATCTTCAGGCTTATCCCTCCCGGTTCCTTTGTTGTGGCCATGGCCATCGAAGGCCGCCAGCGCACCTCCGAGGACCTGGCCGCCTGGGTACAGCAGCTACAGGTCCAGGGGCAAAGCCACCTCTGTCTGATAATCGGCGGGTCTACCGGCCTTTCGCCTACCCTGGACGGCGTTGTCAATGCCAGTCTGTCCTTTGGACCTATTACCCTGCCTCACCAGCTGGCCCGTATTGTGCTGCTGGAACAGGTCTACCGCGCCTTTAAAATCATGCGGAACGAACCATATCACAAGTAGTGGGAGTACTAAGAGTAGAACCCGTAGAGAGTGTCTCACGCACTCACTGCGGGCTTCTTCTGTAACTAGCATATGTAGCCTGATCTCTGACTGTCGGTTGTGCAGCAATTTGCTCCACGATAGTATCAGGCAGTTCAGCTCTTGTCTAGGTCAAAGGCATGCACTGTTTGCCGTAGCCTTCTGCTGTGGCGGCAGACTGTTTTGGTGGACAGACACTTTCATTTAGAAACTAACTGGGCATACCGGATACAGCACTTGCCAGCTATACTGAGGCCAAGGGAGGGATAACTGTGAACAAGGTCCTTAGTCCGACTATTGAGAAGCTACGACGGTCCCTGGAGCTCGGTAACACCGAGGCGGGTGTACATAGTTTTTGGCGACATGTTGAGGCAGTCGGCAGCCCACTTATAGAGCCGCACCCGGAAGATGGCGCCCTGAAATTCGTAACCTTCGTCTGGCGAAGCGCTGAAAAGGGACAGGATGTGGCTGTCTACGGGGAGTTCCCCGGGTTTGATAGTGTCCGTAACCGTCTGGAGCAGCTGGCCGGCACAGATATCTATTACAGAACCTTTGTTGCTCCTCTGGATATCTGGTCCCTCTATGTACTCCGTCTGCCTGGAGAGCACGGAACAGACAGCCCCCGGTATGCAGTTGACCCCCTCAACCCCGTGATCTATACTAGCCCGCTGGATGACGACGGCAGTTGCCCCCTGCTTGCCCCTCTAGAATCGGTGCTGGTGATGCCGGGGGTTGTGGGTAAGCCCTGGGAGCCACTTGCTTCCGCTGGCGGCGCAGTGTGGAAGCATCGCCTTGGCAGCCGAGTCTTAGGAAACGAACGGCGCATATGGGTATATACACCTCCTGGGTACCCAGACGATCGGGCATACCCGCTGCTATTACTTACCGACGGGTGGGAATACTTGCACTTGGCCCAGATTCCTCAGCGATTAGATGAAGCCATGGAAACCATAGGGCCAATGGTGGCAGTAATGGTTGAGTCCTTAAGCTATAAGCAACGCGAGCTAGAGCTAACCTGTTATCGGCCTTTTGGGGAATTTATTGTTGAGGAGCTGCTGCCGTGGATCCAGAAACATTACAGCGTGGGGTCGGACCCCGCCGAATGCACTATTGCAGGTGCCAGCTATGGCGGACTGGCCGCCCTGTGGCTAGGCCTTGAGTATCCGCATGTATTCTCCAATGTGGTCTCCCAATCCGGGGCCTTCTATTGGGATAATGACGAGCTCATAGAAGTCGTCCGAGGCATGGACTCGGTGCCCCTTAACGTGCAACTAGAGGTAGGCTGTCTTGAGCCGGATGTGCTGGTGTCAGCAAGTGTGCGCATGTATGACGCCCTAAAAGGAAAAACACACTCTCTAGGGTTTAGGCGTACTACAGGTGGCCATCATTACGGTTATTGGGGTGAGACTCTAATGGTCGCGCTGTCTCGGATAGAGAGCCTATCCAAGTGACTAACCTTCTGCATCAAAAAAGACTCCTATCTGGACGCCAGAACAATCGCCGTCACCTACGTTGCAGAGTGCCGGGCCACAGACAATGGCAAGTAGTTGCAGTTAGCACCCGCAGGGAGTGGCAGGCCACTCTCCGCGGGTGTCTTCGTCCTATGCGAACCCGCCGATGCCAGGCATCAATACAATGAGTCACCCCCTCCAGATGATGCCAGAACGGCATGAGGTGCACCATGCCAGGATCACAATGGGGTAGACATTATAATAATTAAGGAATAGATTATTAATATGAAGCTGACAACGCTCTGATCTCACCAGAAGAACGTGATTAGCGGCATCATGGAGGGGGTATAATGGTGAATTTGTCTGAATCTCTTAGGGGCAAAGCTGAGGAAATGTGTGGTGGCATCATCTCTTCTCTCAAAGCGACAAGTCTCCAGTACGCGGTGCGTTACAAGGGTGAAGTTGTCACTTCAGGTTCTGTAGGCGGCTACGACAAAGCAGGAACCCGCCCGTTGAGCAACGACGACATGTATGGTGTCGGATCAGTCAGCAAGGTCTATACTGCGGCCGCGGCGATGTTGCTTGTCGATCGCGGGCAGCTGGACCTGGACAAGCCGTTCAAGGATTATGTCCCGGAGTTTGAGATGGCGGATCCGCGTCATGTTGACATTGCCTGCCGGCATCTACTGAATCACTCTTCGGGCATCTATGGTACCCATTTCAAAGGTAGTTTCCTGTTCGAGGACAACAACACCTTTGCCCATGACAATCTTCTTGAGAACCTCAAGGTTGGGAAGCTGAAGTACGCCCCAGGCACATTCTCGGAATACTGCAATGATGGATTCCAGCTGATGGAGTTGCTGGTGGAGCGCATTGGTGGCATGCCCTTCAATGAATATCTGAAAAGGAACTTCTTTGAACCTCTGAACATTAAGAACACAGTGACCCCTCTTGATAGTTACGACTTCGCACGGATGGCCAGGTTCAGCATGCCGCAGGTATACGATGGGGATCTTCCCTTTGAGATTACGAACGTGATTGGAACCGGTGGTATCGTGTCCACAGCGGAGGACTTGTGCCTGTTCGGGCAGGTACTGATGGGCAGAAAAATTCTGTCTAGAGCGTCAGCGGCCATGATGGCTCAGAAGGAATACGAAAACAGCGCTTTCTGGCCGAAGGACGAGGAACAGGACAACCTTTTTGCGTATGGACTCGGCTTTGATCACGTCCACGTTCCGCCTTTTGATAAAATCGGCTATCAGGCACTTTGCAAGGGGGGCGACACGTCACAGTATCACGCCTCGTTAGTGGTCATTCCGGAACTAGATCTGGCAGCCGCTGCTCTTTCTGCCGGCGGTGCTTCCTTTGCGAACTATCTGCTTGTAATTGAACTACTTAAGGGCGCCTGCCTTGAGTACGGAATCATCAAAGAGTTCCCGCCAAAGAAGACTTTTACAGCTCCGGCTAAGCAGGCAATGCCGGCCGAGCTTGAGAAATACGCTGGGCATTACGCCGACAATGGCAAGTTCGCTAACATAGAGATCAGGGATGGTGAAATCGAACTGGGAGCGCTGCTTGGGGGCATGATCCCGGCGCAAAAATACGTATACAGTGGGGACGGCAGATTCACGAGCCCTGACGGAAAGAACGCTCTGCATTTTGCCGATGTTGTGGGCGGTCTGACCTTTCTGCAGGGTGACATCACCATCGAGATACCTGATGTAGGTTTTGTTAAGTGGAAGGCTTTCCTGTACCAGAGACTTGTCGAGAACAAGGTGGAAGCCGACGTCGCAGCGGTCTGGGCAGCGAGAAAAGGGAAAGAGTATATTCTGGTGGACGACATATATACCTCGGGCAATTTTCTGTCCTTATCTGAGATAGCTCAAGTTGAGTTAGATGTGGATACGGAGTACGGGTACGCCTATGGAGGGGCCAGGATTGTCGATGAGAATTACGCGGAAAACGTGCTGGTATTCCGGGACGTTGTTGACCTTAGATTTCACAGCCAGGACGGTGTCGAATATTTGTTTGCCCGTGGAGATCACTACGTGGATGTTGCCGGCATTCCCCAACTCGAGCCTGATGTAGATAGAGTAGTCATCGACTCTAATGGATACACGAAATTCTACACGGTGGGAGGCGACCTGGAAGGCAGAATGATTAGGGTTAAACTACCCCAGACAGGTGCGTTCGGGGCGTACTCAGGCGACAAACCGCGGCAAATGAAGACCCTTACCACCGTTACCGGCAACAACACTGCCGAACTCAAGAAGGGCGATCTTCTTGCCTTCGTCGGCGATGCAGGGGATGTCTTTGGCTTAGAACTGAAGTAGTCTCCGGTAATAGACGGGCACCACCTTGTACATCAGCCATTACGTGGCCATGTACTGCGACATGCACTGCGTAAAAACAGCACTTTACGCTCCAAAGCAACCGCGGTCCATGCTACCTTTGATACAGACATGAGATGGCTGCGCATTCATGCCGAGCAGAACGGTTTGCCGCAGCCAGGTCAGGACGGAATAAGCTTCAAGGAGGATGAACATGAGAAAAGTCGACATGATTGTAAAGGCGCCTCACTTCTACACCATGGAAGGTTCCGGAGTGGGTTATAAGAGCGGCGTGGCCATGGTCATTGATGCAGGGAAGATCCGGGGGTTTGCAGACCTTGCAGAGGTTGACCAGGAATATGTGGCAGAAGAGTACGTCGAACTTAAGCATCATGCCGTGTTTCCCGGGTTTATCGACGCCCATATGCATACCCGCCTTAACGTGCTGCGCGGATTAGCCCAGGACACCAACTACTGGATGATGTACGGCCTGGGGCCGTTCAGCAATGTCATGACGCCTGAGGCTAGTCTTGCCGGGAGCAAAGTAGCCATAATAGAAGCTATCAGGGCAGGTACCACCACCATTGGCGATTTTGGCGTGGCCATGGAGCCGGTGTGTGAGGTTATTGCCCAGCTGGGTGCCCGCGGCCATATCACCCACACCGTGCGGGAAGCGAGACATCGGGTGTATAACCCCGGGGAGCTCTACGAGTACGACGCCGCCCAGGGAGAGTCATCCCTAAGGGAGAACCTGGCGCTATACGACAGATGGCATAACAGGGCGGGAGGGCGCATCAAGGTTCTCTTCGGTCCCCAGGGGCCGGACTTTGTCAGTGAGGAGATGCTACTCAGGATCAAACAGCTGGCTCTGGAACGAAACACAAAAATACATATGCACACCCAGCAGGGAGACAGAGAAACCTACCAGACTGTACAGCGCTACGGCAAGCGCCCTATAGCCTTTCTGCAGGGAATTGGCTACCTTGATGAGGCCCTGATTGCTGTTCATCTGACCGATGCCAATGACGATGAAGCGCGGCTGGTGGCGCAAGGTGGTGCTTCCATGATCGTTTGCCCGGGTTCTATCGGCATCATCGACGGAATTGTACCGCCTTCAACGGTCTTTCAACAGGCAGGAGGCAGTGTAGCTCTTGGTTCCGACCAGGCCCCGGGGAACAACTGTCACAACATCATCAATGAAATGAAGTTAGTGGCTCTGTTTAACAAGATCAAGTACCAGAACCCCGAAGTTGTTCCCGCCTGGCAGGCCCTGCGCATGGCCACCATTGAAGGAGCACGGGCGGTGGGATTGGGTGATTGTATAGGTTCGCTGGAGGAAGGCAAGAGGGCCGACTTCATTGCTGTTGATCTTCGGAAACCAGGGATGATGCCGGTGTTTACCCACCCCATGCGAAACATCGTCCCCAACCTTGTATACAGCGCCCGGGGCGAAGAGGTGGCTCTCTCCGCAGTGGACGGCAAGGTTATATACCGGGACGGCAGGATCTTGGCCATCAACGAAGAGGAATGCATAGAGGCCATGGAGCAATACCCGGCAATCATCGGCCAGGCAGCACAAAAAGAGTTCCTGGCAATTGACGGCACCAATGCTCACTTTATGCGGGAGAACAAGCTTTAGAGCCCCTCTCCAAAAGGGACGGTTCTTTTTGTGACTCTTGTCCGCTAAGATTGCGTCTCACCTATTAAGCAGAAGAGAGCCCTCCGGATGGTCCACGACGGACAACCGGAGGGCTTCAGCAATATCGCGATTAACAGCTAATGAGGACTACGTTCTGGGCGCATTTGCCCCGCGCAGATGCAAACCGGCTTAGCGCTTCGCGTTCTGCAATTCCTCTCTGATCAGGGCCATGTTCCCTTTGTGGAACTCTCCCATGACCTTGGGGAATCGCCATCCATGCAAAAGCATATCTGCTCTCTCCTCATCTTCTTCTTCCAGTGAACTTCGCAACTCATGAATGTACGCCAGCGAAGCTGACTTTCTTCTAAGGATTTCCTGGCAATCCTCAGCTAGATTTCCGTGACCGGGGACGAGAAGGCCTGGCGAGTGATTCAGAAGTATGTCTTCCACTTTGTTGAGTGTGTTTTCGTAATCATGGCTACTGTGATATATGTACGGGAACTCAATGTCGGACAGATAATCTCCTGACAGCAAAATGCCCGCCGGTTCAATTGTCGCGAACAGACTGTCATCGGTGTGACCTGTAGATGCATAAAAGGTCATAGTAGTATTGCCGATTTTCAGTTGTTGACCGTCTCTGTTAACAACATAGTCTATGTGTGGATAGCGCACTTCATAATCTCTAACCAGATAGTACTGATCGTCAAAAGAGGTTATCTGCGCAAGAATCTGCTCTTTATCTTCACGCGTTATCATCCTTTCAGCTCCGATACACTTCGCTTCTCCTATGCCGTTATATCCCAGGATGTGGTCCCAGTCTGAGTGCGTAAAGAAGAGATACACAGGAAGATCCTTGCGAACACGTGTGACATAGTCTCTAATCTTTACTACTTCATGGGGTAATGTTGTTGGATCGACGACAAGGATCATGTCGTCTGTCTCAATGACAGACGAGTTGGTCTGATATATTGGGCTCTGAAATATGGTGATGTGTTTGTTCTTGAATGTTATCACTGTACTACACCTCCATCAAGCCAGCCGGTCTGGTATGCGCACAGAGCAGAGTACCCGGCGATTGGCCGGAAAAAGCTCAACAAAACACTTGAAATGTGGTATGAAGGGAACCAGAGCGTCAGATAGACGTCCAATAGAAATGAAATTGTTCTCAGTAGGGGGAAATCGCAGCATGCAGAAGGCAATCATTTTGACCATTATACTATTATTGACGACAGGGTGTATGTCGCAAATCGCATACATCACAGAGGAGGATTTTGCAGCACTTGACGATGTGTCTTTACATAATATACCCAACGCCTCGTTTCCCGCCGCGGCTTATGTTCTTCATCGGGAAAGGGGCTATTTTAGCACAGTCAACCCGAGCAAATCCAATGAGCAACTCGTGTTTGTTGCTTTAGGCGAGAAACCGACCGGGGGCTACGGTATTGAGATAGTGAGCGTTGCCTATGACCGAAAGGCCGAATCCGTTAACGTAGTAGTAAAGGAGACATACTTAGGAGAGAACACAATGGGGACGGAAGTCACATATCCTCATATCGCCATACGAATCAGCTCTGAACACAGACACATCCGGGTCCTGACAGAGAAAGGGGCAGCTCTCCCTCAACTCACTCCCGCGACGAACCCTCTGCTAAACCCCCCGCCAAGCGGTTTAAGGGCTACGATGCAGGGTGTGGATACAGGCATGATCTTAGTCGACATCGAAGGGATTGAGTATGGCATTCACGTTGGCCCGGATCTGTGGTACAAGATTGACCCTGAGAACCCACACGATGAGCTTCCTGGCGTAGGCGATATCATACATCTTAAAGCCAGTTATTCCGAACAGCAAAGAGGATTTGTGGCTACCAGTCTCGAGCTCCCCGCAAACCCCCAATAGTCCGGCAGGGAGCGCATCTGTCATCAGCCCCTCTCCAAAAGGGACGGTTCTTTTTGTGACTCTTGTCCGCAGCGTTTGCACCTCATCTATTTAGTTAAGGAGAGCCCTCCGGATGTCCATTGCGGGACCATTCGGAGGGCTCTCTTGCCAGGCTATCCCCTGATCAGCGATACGCGATATGGCAGAAGCTCGGCCGTCATGATTCCCTCGGCAACGGCTGGATCAAGCGACATCAGGTGGTGCGCGTCTTCTTGTGAAGCCGCCTCCAGGATGACGATGCCCGTTGGGTTGTCATCAAGAGTTCTCCCGGCGAGGATAAGGCTCCCATCAGATAGCAACCCTTCGAGGTAACGGAAATGTCGACCCACAACGCTGTTGTCCTGCTCAGCCCAGTTGCTCGGGTCGCACAGCCTGGGAATGAGCTTGAGAAAGTACACGAACTGATCCTTTTCCACCACAGTAATCATCCCTCCAGTCCCGCGTAACTGATGGCATTAGAGTGACAACCGCATTACGCTCAAGTCTCCGTGCCGTTCTATTTCTTCGAAACCTTGCTCTCTGTACATGTTGATTGTGCCGCGGTACAGTTTTTCCGGATTATCTTTAGTTTCAACAGGCAGGGCCAACACAGCATCGTACCCCAGATCGCGGAACCCTGCGATGGCGTGCTTGAGCAAGAGCTTGGCAACTCCCTGTCGCCGATACTGTGGATCTACGACAAAGCAAATGACGCAGCCAACTGTTCGATCTTGCATAACAGGCTTAATCTCGTTTGCCAAGCGGATGTATTCTCGGGCGTCGTTGGCGTTGCACCAACCTATACATTTGTCGCCGTCATAAGCCAGATAGCCTTTCATCTTGCCCGCTCTGATGTGGCTTATGGCTTCAGCGCAATTGGCGTCTCCGGTCCTGCGCTGCCACTCTTCGTAAGAGCAGTTGGTGTGATAGAACCGGCAATAGCAGGCGGACCAATGGGAGGCATGAGAGAAGTCAAGCGCCCCCATGTAGTCGGTGAAGGTCTCTGCCATTTCGGGTGTCAGTGGTTTCACCAGGTAACTCACAAGCCCTGTCACCTCACTTTCCGTCGGTTTGTGCCTGTCACATCGGAGCAATCTAATTCTATTGCGGTATATGCAATCATGTCAAACAGACCTGAACCTCCCCTCTCCAAAAGGGACGGTTCTTTTTGTGACTCTTATATACCACTCCGCTCGATATGCCTGCTCACCAGAAGAGAGCCCTCCGCTTGGTCATACCTGGACCAATAGGAGGGCTTGGCCTTTCAGGACTACTGGCCGATATCGTTGTGCCGCGATGCTCAGCAGTGCATCATGTAATAGGGCTCATCCTGTCCAGTAGGTGCGAAGAACTGCAACCCCACGTAGTCGAATCCTAGCTTCTCCAG
The DNA here is from genome assembly GCA_002345475.1 of Firmicutes bacterium UBA2296. Taxonomy (GTDB): domain Bacteria; phylum Bacillota; class UBA994; order UBA994; family UBA994; genus UBA2296. The sequence goes on along the minus strand of DDWC01000072.1, from coordinate 6,822 downwards.
GACCCTCATGGAAGCGGCGTTTCGGGGATCCACGGAGGCGCCTAGTATCCTAATCTTGGGGTGCTTAAGCGCATAGGCTACACAGGCCGAGGCGGCTTCTGTGGCATAGCCCTTGCCCCAGTGAGCCTTCTTTAGGTGGTACATTAGCTCGGCGTCGCAACCGTTATTAGGTGGGTTAAAACCGCAGACACCAATGAGTTCACCGCTGTCCTTTTGCACTACCGCAAACGGCGAGATGCCACTGCTCTCATACATGTCGATATAGAATCTTAGAGACCGTAGCTCCTGATCAACAGTCCCGGCACCGCCGCAGAACTCCATTACATCATTGTCGCCCCAGACTTGCATCATGTCATCGATGTCACCCATATTGAGCAAGCGCAGTGCCAGGCGGTTAGTCTCCATGACCATCATGTTGATCAGCTCCTTTGGCCTTAATCACCAAAACTGTTCCTTTTCTTCTTACCGCCTCGCCATATGGCGGTCTGTTTCAGGAAAGCCCCCGGCTGGGCAGAAGATGTCCAGCCGAAGGGCCTATGCACATTGCGAAACCTATTGCTGTGACATTACTTCGTCGGATCTCCACCCTTAATAAACGTGTACATGTCGTCTGTCACGGCCTGCATGTTGTCCTCACCAAGGTAAGCCATATGCCCAGATTCGTAACCCTTGACAAAGACACGATCCAGCGGCAGTCCAGAGTGATCCAGTGTGTAGTAAAGTATGCCAATCTGTGTGCAGATATCGTACCACCCATTTATGAAGAAGGTGCGCATGGTGGGTGTGCGGCGCATGGCGGCGCTTATATTCTGTCCTGTACCCCGGCCTTTGACGTCGTTAACCCAGTCAGCCCACAGAGAGTGTGAGTTGACGAAGTTGCGGTCCCACTTGATGCCTAGCCGCGGAAACACTTCACCGCACAGTATAGATTGGAAGAAGGCATTGTACTTGCCCTCGGCAGCGTCGTCAGAAATACCCCACTGCTGCTCATCCTGCAAGGGCCTGTAAAGCGGCCGGGTAATCCGCCCATCAAGGCGAGCGACGGAACGGCCCTTATCACGGATTACCTGACTGCGAAACTCAACGTCCTCCAGCACCAGTTCGCGGCGCTCCAGATATTCGCGGGACACGCCGGTGTAATAGACGACTTTCTCGATAATGCGCTCCCGAGCTTCGCCCTTCAGGGCTTCCCCCTGGTACAGGGCCAGCAGATAGTCTTTGTCGGCGAACTGCTTGGCTTCAGCCACAAACTCGTCTACTGTTTGTTCTGAGGGGCGGTTGTGGTACCAATGAACGGCGGCCAATGTGGGGACAGCCAGCACTGCTGGGTAAATTGGCGGTTTGTCTCGGAAGAACTTACCGACGGTCACGGTGTTGCCGATCATGATCAATCCATCGAAGGTGACGCTGTAAGCTCTGTCCGACCCTGAAAGCGAGCCCATCCCCGCCACGGTACTGGCGCGGGTACAGCCATAGCTCTCGCCCATGAGATACTTCGGACTCTGCCAGCGGTTATAACGAGCCAGCCACATCTGTACGAAAGTAAGAATTGCCTCGGCGTCCTGCTCTACGCCATAGAACAGGCCTTTCTTTGACTCATCCAGCAGGCGACCAAAGCCGGTCCCCACGGGATCAATGAGAACTAGGTCGGCAATGTCCAGCAGGCACTGCGGGTTGTCGCAGGACTCGTAAGGAGGTAGCGGCAGGCCGTCATCGTCTGTCTCTCCATACAGCACCCGCCTGGGCGCCAGGAAACCGACGTGGACCATCATGGACGAAGTGCCCGGGCCTCCGTTAAACCCAAAGAGAACAGGTCGATTTCTGACGTCTTCCACGTCAGAGCGGAAGTATGAGTAAGAGAAGATCGAAGCGATGGGTTTGCCGTCGTCATCGTAGAACACATTGTCTTCACTGACGGTGTGATAGGGTACGTTCACCCCACGCAGGGTTATGTTCCCGTCTCCGTTGAAACGAGATGGAGTGAATACATCGGTCTTAAGCAAAGCAATTCCTCCTCGTATAATAGTACTGTGCCCGAAGCGTCCAGGTTGGTTCAATTGTACCACGGTTACCCGATTTGCAGACAGGAGCAGCTACAGCTTTTATCTTCTGCATAAAGAACATCGGTCTGGACTGCAACACCGAGTTTCGGATTCAGTCCCGGGAGACTAGGCTGAGCTGACTGGATAGCATCCAAGGAGCGGGAAGCAACATGATCAGGAACAGGACACCGGTGAAGAGCAAAATAGTCTGGATGGGCAGGTATAGGCCGAGAAAACCATATAGCAAAGTAAACACGGGCATCGACCCGTCACCCAGAACTGCGGCGATTCCGGAAAAACGCCCCATCATCCTGTTGGGTACCAGCAATTGCTCGACGGTCATCACCGCTACAACACAAATGGTGGTGCTCACTCCGAGGAGAGCTGCCAGCAGGTATGCTCCACCCGGTGTGCGTATAAGGCCATGGGACAGAAGCACGGCGCCCTCGACAACAAGCATGGCCACGACCCACCGATAGGGGTTGCGCAACCTGTGACCCAAGAGCACAGCTGCGGTAATGGTGGCTGTAAGTGCCTCTAGAGCGTAGTAGGTCCCCATTTCGGCGCTGGTAGCAGCAAGAACATCACTAAATAACGCCGGCATGTAGACGAACAGGCACATAAACAGTCCATTGGCCATAACCATGACAAAGACCAGCACAAACAGTAGAGGCCTGTTTTGCAGTAGAAAATGAATAACCTGGCCAAAGCCCGTCTTCTCGCAACTCGGTGAAGGATCTGTTTCAGTCATCACGGGATGGGTCGGCAACGCGATGAAGCTTTCGGCCAGGGCCGAGAGCCAGAAGCTGAGGGCGTTAATGAGCAGAAGCGATCTAATGCCCAGAAGCCTCAACAATACGCCACCCAGAAAGGCGCCTATGACCGTGGAGAAACGCCATCGCAACTGGCGCAACGAGTTCGCGCTCTGGTAGTCGTCTTTGTCCAGTATGGACTGAATGGCCGCAGACGAAGCCGGCCCGATGAAGGCCGACGAAGCTGACAGCAGTGCGGTGAACCCCAAAATGACGGGCAGAGTCAACAGGTCCTGCCTGGCGAAGCAGTACATGGACATCACGGACAAGCCGGAAAGAACATCACTAAAGACTATCAGCCACTTGCGGTTGTATCTGTCTGCTACCATTCCGGCGACTGGCGAAAGCAAAGCTCTGGGCAAGAAAGAACTCACTATTGAAGCTCCCGTGGCCAGAGTGGACCCTGTCAACTCGTATATGAACCAGGCTATGGCCAAATCGTGCAAGGCAGTACCGATGGCCGAGATGAGCTGCCCTGACCACAGCAGCACAAAATTCCGGTTTGTCAGCAGTCGCCTCATTTTATCGCCGCCTTTGAATTTGCTTACTCTAACTCTATTGGTTGCCTTCCAACAGAGCAAGGCAAAGTTCCCTTCTTAATGCCCCTCTCCAAAAGGGACGGTTCTTTTTGTTCCTCTGCCGCCGGCTGTTCGCTTAACCTCTGGCTGCATTCATGCTATTCTAGCTGTGAGGTGAGTGATGATGCCCAGATTGCCCAGAAAACAGAGTAGCACGGAGTATTACCACGTAATGTTGCGGGGAATAAACCGCGAAGCTTGTTTCCGGTCGGATAAGGTAAAGCAAGTGTTTATGGAACTACTTAAAGAGCAACAGGACAAGGAACTCATCAGCATGCTGGCCTGGTGCGTCATGGACAATCATGTCCATCTCTTGTTGAAGGCTGAAACGGGGAACATGTCAAAGGCCATTCAGGCCACAGCACTTAAGTTCGCGGCAAAATACAACGCCTATAACGAGCGAAGCGGGCCAGTTTTCGGCGACCGATATCGCAGTGAATGCATAGAGGACGACACCTATCTGTTGGGAGCGCTTCGCTACATACACTGTAATCCCGTCAAGGCCGGTATGGTGGCTAATTGCGCGGATTACGCCTGGAGCAGCTACAGCGAATACCTGACCGACGAGGGGCGATACCTGGACAAAGAACAGCGTCAGATAGTACTTGGCTTGTTTGGCGGCCCAAGGGAGTTCGCAGAGTTTCACGCTGTTGCAGATGATGCAGAGTACCTGGAAATGCGCGAGGATATCCTGGCTGCACGGAAAGAGCGAGCGTTTAATCTGGTGGAGCAATATTGTTCAGCTAAAGGTGTCACCGACGCCAGCCAGCTTCTTAGCAGCAAACGAGTCTTTGCTGATATTTGCGGTCTTTTGACGGAAGAAGGCAAGCTCACTCTGCGCCAGGTTGCCGAAGTACTCGGCACGTCGCATCGGCGCGTCTTCAACGCCCTGCAAGATAATGCCTGATAAGAGTCACAAAAAGAACCGTCCCTTTTGTTACAGGATTGGGCAGGTGATACGGGCGCTGACGGCCAGGGTGACTGACGATGAACAATCTGAGGTCAGAGCGGCGCTGTCTCCGGAGGAGTACCAGCTGTTTCGGGCCATGGACGTCGTGGACCAGCGCCATGCTCTGGATACGGCCGAGCACTGCAGTACTATGGCAACGGGAGATGACTTGCTTAACAAAGCGGCGCTGTTGCACGACTGCGGCAAACGACGAGGTGAGGCAAAGCTGTGGGGGCGAATATTCGCGGTGTTGTCACAGGCGGTTGCGCCGGACTGGTCGCGACGGATTGGCCAGCAAAGCCAGTTAACCTCGGCTTCGCCGTGGAGGAGGGCACTGGCCCTGCGCTACCAGCATGCAGAAGTAGGCGCACAAAGGCTGGAGGAGATCTCTGCTCAGCAGGATCTGATATGGCTGGTGCGCCACCACCATACGGAGTTGCCTCCCGATGAGGGGAATCCGTCGC
>DDWC01000072.1:0-1951 GCA_002345475.1 Firmicutes bacterium UBA2296 | reverse complement strand
GAGTCACAAAAAGAACCGTCCCTTTTGGAGAGGAAGAGAGTAATGAGGGTTACAGGTATTATCGACTTGAGCCATGAAGTGAAGGACGCCATGCCTGTGCATCCCTACGACGGGGTTGTGGAGCTGCGCCGCGACAGAGAGTTGCTGCGCGACGGCTACACCAATTCGCGCCTCAGCACAGGGATGCATGCCGGGACTCACATTGACGCACCGGCCCACTTTCTGGAATGCGCCAAGAATATCAGCGACTACGAACTGCGGCATTTCATGGGCCGAGGATGCCTGCTGGATGTGCGCGGGCAGCAGCTGATTGGGTACAGGCCCGAGTACGAGGATATGGTCAGGCCGAGGGACGCTGTCATTCTGCTTACAGGCTTCGGCCAGTTTTATGGCACCGCAGAATACTACCTTCGCTTCAGCGATCATCCCGTAGTAGAGGCCGGGCTGGCCGAGTTCTTTGTCCGAAGAGGAATCACCATGCTGGGTATGGATCTGCCAAAGCCCGACAACTACCCATTTCCTGTCCATAAGCTGTTGCTCGGTCACGATATTTTCATCATCGAGAATATGACAAACCTCGAGGCATTGCTGACAGTCCCTGAGTTTGAACTGGCGGCTTTCCCGCTCAAAATAGCGGCGGAAGGTTCGCCGGTGCGGGCTCTGGCCCTTTGCTACGCAGATTGAAGGAGGACTTGTAGATGAACAGACAGCGACAGGTTCAGGAACTCATTTATGAGCTGCTTCTGACGGTAGAGGATACAGAGCAACGCTCCTATGGCTATGTACACCTGTTTGGCGTCTCGGCTTTAGCCGCGATGTTGGCCATGCACAGAGGCCTTGACGTCGAGCTGGCCGGAGTAGCCGGTTTGCTGCACGACATCGCCACATACACTTCAGGCTCAGCTCACGAACATGCCAGGCGTAGCGCAGAACAGGCCAGTCAGATTCTCGGAACTGCAGGCGTGTTTGCTCCGGGGGAAGTTGATGCCATCTGCACGTCCATAGCGCACCACTCGGACAAGGCAAACACCCATGACCCTTTCAGTGAGCTACTTAAGGACGCAGACGTGCTGCAGCACTGTCTGTACAGTGCGGTCCTCATCGATGCTCAGGTCAGGCTGAAGAGGCTCGAGGATGTCTGCAGGGAACTATCCCTAAGCTGGCCGGGGGAGCCTGACCAATGACGGAGCCTGGACAGATAAGTCGTAGTATTCTCTGTCTGATGATCGACTTCGCAGATAATGCGCTGGAGTCCTTTCGGCGCCAACACATCCATAGTCCCGGGAGAGATGTGCCTTTACACGTCACCATGGCTTACCGCTTTCCCGCGCCGGAACAGCTGGATGATACGCGCCTTAAACATCTTGCGCAGGTGGCTTCGAGCACTGCTGCATTCCCGCTATTGGGCAGGCCGCTCTCCAGTTTCCCCACCAGCAGGGTCCTTTATCTCACTCCATCGCCGGCCTCACCCCTGGAAGCATTGCTGGATGAACTAAACGATAGCTTCCCGGAGCTTGAGCTGACCGCTAAAGGATATCCCGTGTTTCATCTCACTCTGGCGCTGGGCTACCGGGAAGACGAGCGTGACGGACTCATCGCCGAATACTTCCGATGCTTTGGTAGAGATCCGCTTCGCCTTACGGCAAGTCGACTCGCGGTATATATTGAGCGCAATGGAGTGTGGTCGGAAGGGTTAAGTTTTGCGTTACGGCAATCGACGCCCCCTGGCCTACCGAAGGAGGTATCTCCCAGTGACAGTTGAGGAGATGTGGCAGGCCCACAGTGCAAAGCTGCGCCGCTATGTGCACAGGCGCCTCTCCGATTTTCACGCTGCTGAGGATATCGTGCAGGAGGTGGCCCTAAGGCTTAACAAGTCGAGCATGGATTTGCAGGAAATCGCCGACCCAGAGCGCTGGCTCCGCAGCATTGCCCACAATCTGATTGTCGATTC
>DDWC01000185.1 GCA_002345475.1 Firmicutes bacterium UBA2296 | reverse complement strand
AATGCTCGGACTGCTTTCGCAGATTGGCATCAGCGTTGTCCTTACTGTCGGCCTGGCAGCGTGGGCCGGCAGCTATCTGGATGCACGGTTTTCCACCAGGCCTTACCTGACTCTAATCGGCTCGATCATCGGCGTCGTTGCAGCATTCAGAAACATCAACACGCTGCTCGAGAGTTTCTTCGTCCGAGACGGGAAGGGAAGAGGTGACAGATGACAGAACCCATTCAGCTGCAAAGGCAGTTGATGCGCCGTATCGTGGTCTTCATAGCGCCTTTGGCAGCGGTAGCTTTTCTTTTTGGCCAATGGCAGACGGGTCTGGGTCTGTTGCTTGGTGGGGCTGGCGCGTTAACACATCTGAGGCTATTGGTACTCGATGTGCATAAGCTAACCAGTTACAAGAATCCCGAGCAGGCAGCCAAGGCCGCGCGCCGCGGTTACGCTCGTCGTTACCTTTTGCTCTTCTTTATACTCCTGGTGCCTGCCTTCAATCCGTGGTTTAATCTTGCGGCCACGATTATCGGCGTACTCTCCATTAAGTTTGCTATCTACGTCGGTGAGTTCTTGACCTACGTGGAAGCCCGGCGTGAAGGGGGTGAAAACGATGCTATCAATTGAGCCAAACATAGTTTTTTATCTGTTTGGCATGCCCATACCGGATTTTGTCCTGGTGATTTGGGGCGTCATGGCCGCCATTATTCTCTTTGTTTTTTTTGCCACCCGCAAGTTGCAGGCGGTGCCCGGAGGGGCTCAAAATGTGGCTGAGATGATGATGGAGTTCTTCGATAACCTCGTCATCGACATGATGGGGAAAGAAGCCGGCGAAAAATTCATGCCACTGATCGCAACCATCGGAATCTTCACATTGGCCCTGAATCTGTCCGGTATCTTGCCTTTTGTAAACGCTCCGACGTCGCGGCTGGAAACAACTATGGCTCTGGGGCTTATGGTTTTCGTAGTCGTACACGGCTACTCTATCAAACGTAAGGGCCTTGGCGCGTATTTGAAGGGCTACATAGATCCCTATCCCTTTATGCTACCGATAAACCTAGTGGGTGAGTTTGGCAAACTCCTTTCGCACTCGTTCCGTCTGTACGGTAACATGTTTGGCGGTGTGGTCATGACCTTCGTCTTTTTCCAGTTGGTGCCCTGGGTGGTGCCTGGTGTGCTAAATGTATGGTTTGGAGCCTTCGTGGGTGTAATCCAATCGCTGGTCTTCACTATGCTGGCGGTGGCTTATATACAGGTAATGGCGGAGTAATCACCGTCGCTTGTCGTTTATCTCCTGTCCCTAGAGAGCGGGTTTTCGTTTCTCCTAAGAACCAGGAGCTAACAGCCAAGAGCAGTTCTATCTTTTAAAATATAGGGAGGTTATTAATAATGACAGACGTAACTTTTTGGGGCTATGTAATCGTTATCTCCGCAGTAGCTATCGGTTCTGGACTGGCCATGATCGCAGGTATCGGACCTGGTATCGGTGAAGGCTATGCCGCAGGCAAGGCTATCGAAGCCATCGCCCGCCAGCCCGAGGCCGAAAACAAGATCCGTACCTACCTCATCCTCGGCGACGCGATTGCCGAGTCTACCGGTATCTACTCGTTGGCCGTATCACTGCTCCTCATTCTGACCATTGCGTTCCCGCTGTTTAACAGGATCGCAGCCAGATAACATACTGCTTTAGGCCGCAAAGTAAGGGTGGGCTTGGCTCATCCTCTTCTTGATGCGGTGTGTAAACGCAAGAAGGAGTGGTGGGGATGTTAAATCCTATGTACATGGCACAAGTGCTCGTCAGCTTCTTTGTGCTGATGGGAATACTCACCTATTTCCTCTATAATCCGGTGAAGAAGTTTATGGCCGATCGGGCTGCCGGAATAGAGAAGAGTATTAGGGAATCGCAGTCTGCCCGCGCGCAGGCTGAGCAGCTTTTGGAAAAGTATCAGAAGGAAATGGCCGGTGCCCGTGCTGAGAGTCAGAAGATTCTTGACGATGCAGTGAAGCAGGGTCAGAAGGTGCGAGAGCAGATCATCGCGGAAGCCCGCGATGAGGCATCACGCATCATGACCAAGGCCAAAGCAGATCTGGAACAGGAAGTCACCAAGGCCATGGCCTTGTTGCGCAATGAAGTCGCGGACCTGGCCATTAAGTCTGCCGGTGTGCTCATCAATCGCGAGCTCGATGATGCTTCGCACAGGTCGCTAATCCAGGAGACTCTGGAAGGGATGGAGCAGCGCCATGACCAGTAGCCTGCTCGCCGCGCGGTATGCGAGAGCTCTCTTTGACCTGGCGGTTGAGCACAGCATGCTGGATCGCGTTCAGGAAGAACTGCTCAACGGTGTCGAGTTGATCGAATCAGCTGAGTTCGCGGCGATATTCTTCCACCCGAAGGTGGATAAGTCGGCGAAGAAGGAACTGGTGGGCAAGGTGTTTGTCTCTTACCATCCTTTCGTGCAGGACTTCATCAGCCTGGTGGTGGACAAGGGCCGTGAGAAGGCCCTGGGACGTATAGCGGAGGAATATCTCACTCTGGCCCGTGCTTACAGAGGAGAGATCACGGCACAGGTGACATCAGCCGTAAAACTTCAGCCAGACGAACTGGCCGCCATCAAGTCGAAATTGGGACACTCTATCGACAAGGTCCTCGTGGAAGAGAAGATTGATGAATCCATATTAGGTGGCATGATAATTAAGGTCGGCAACAAGGTATACGACGGAAGCCTGGCCATGCGAATCAAGCGCTTGCATCGCCAGTTGGCCCAAGCTAAGTAGGATTGCAGAGGTGAAGGAAAATGCGCCTTAAACCAGAAGAGATAAGCTCCATTCTGAAGGCAGAAATAGAGAAATACCGATCGCAAGTGGAAGTTGCCGATGTGGGCACTGTCCTTACTGTCGGTGACGGCATCGCCCGTATTTACGGTCTTGATGGCGTAATGTCCAGTGAGCTGATTGAGTTCCCCGGCGAAGTCTACGGACTTGTGCTTAACCTCGAGGAGGACAACGTCGCCGCAGCCATCTTCGGTTCTGACCAGGGCATAAAAGAAGGCGACATCGTCAAACGGACAGGCCGTATCGCCTCTGTCCCCGTTGGCGAAGCCATGATTGGCCGAGTGGTTAACCCTCTGGGGCAGCCCCTGGACGGCAAAGGCCCCATCGCCACCACGGACTATCGTCCCGTAGAAATCATCGCCCCTGGCGTTATCCAGCGAAAACCGGTTAAGACCCCCCTACAGACGGGTCTTAAGGCCATTGACTCCATGATTCCCATCGGCCGTGGCCAGCGTGAGCTGATCATCGGCGACCGCGGCACCGGCAAGACTGCCATCGCCATAGACACGATTATCAATCAGGTGGGGCAGGACGTAGTCTGTATATACGTAGCCATCGGTCAGAAGGCATCTACCGTTGCCCGTATAGTTAATACCCTGGAGTCCTACGGAGCAATGGATTACACCATTATCGTGTCGGCCACGGCAGCTGAGAGCGCCCCGCTTCAGTTCATCGCCCCGTACGGCGGATGTGCCATTGGCGAATTTTTCATGAGCCAGGGTAAGGATGTACTGGTCATTTATGACGACCTTTCCAAGCACGCTGTTGCCTATCGCGCCATGTCCTTGCTCATTCGTCGCCCGCCGGGCCGCGAAGCCTTCCCCGGCGACG
>DDWC01000137.1 GCA_002345475.1 Firmicutes bacterium UBA2296 | reverse complement strand
TAAATATTAATATACTCAATATAAAATGAGAATTTAATTATCTCAAGATAATATGCGATTATATAAATTATTAACAATTATTTAATAAGGAATAGACTACTGTCTATTTTTACCATTACCGCACTCTGGGCACACAGGTGGCGGTAGCTATCGAGAACGTGCAACTGCGCGATTCGCTGCAGCAGCGCGTGGCTGAGCTACAGGAGAGAGAGGTGGCACTGCGTGAAAGCGAAGAGCAGTATAGAGCGCTGTTCACTCAGATGCAACAGCCGGTTTCGGTCTATGAAATAGTGCAGGACGATACAGGAGCGGTGGTAGATCACATACTGGTTGCGCGGAATGACAGTTTTGGGCAGCTTTTCGGGCTGGACCAGGATAGCGACATCGGTAAATCCATCCGCGAGCTGAATCCTCAGGTGACGGAGGAATGGATTCAGAAGGCAGGAGGAGTGGCTCTAACAGGAGGATCCTTCACCCTCGAATACACATCGCCGAGAGCACAGCGACATCTGCAGGTCATGATTTTTTCGCCCCGCAAAGGGCAGTATGCCGGGATTTACACCGACTTCACCGACCTGAAGCGGGCCGAGGAGAGTCTGCGGGAGGCCAACGCCGACCTTGCGGCTCTTAACCGTTACAGCATAGAGCAAAGCGAGTGCCGGACCTATCAGTCGCTGCTGGAGACGATCTCCCAGCAGCTGGCGGAGTATTGTCGGGCCGTTGCTGTAGTGCTGAGCGACTTTGACCGCGAGAGGCGAGTGCTGGCACCCAAGTATTTTCATGTCGACGGCAACCTGCTTTCCAGAGCCGTGCGTCTTGTGGGAGACTGGATTACGAAGGTTGAGCCGATCATAGGTGACGAAGACTATGAGAGGATAATGTCCTCTCCAGTATCCAAAATAGGTACCTTGAGTCAGTTCACTTTCGGTACCATACCAGAGAGCGTAGGCGCTGTCATTCAGAAAGTGGCAGGTATCGAGGCTTTTCTGGCCATGAATCTGGTGGGTGAAGGTTCGCTCCAGGGGGGTGCACTCATTGGTCTTAGTAGCGTCGGCGCTGTGCCCACTGACGCCTTTCTCACCTCCTTCGCTCACATAGCATCGGCCTCGATTGCCCGGATGAAGGCCGAAGAAAAGGTGCGTTACATGAGCTTCCACGATCAGCTGACAGGATTGTACAACCGTCACTTCCTGGAAGAAGAGATGGCCCGGATGGACACAGAGCGACAACTGCCACTTTCGGTGATAATGGCCGATGTGGATGGGCTGAAGCTCGTTAACGACACCTACGGGCATCTGCGCGGCGACGAGATGCTGCAGGCTGCAGCATCTTGCATCAAAAGCTGTTGCCGAGCGGAAGACATCGTCTCGCGTTGGGGAGGTGACGAGTACGTCATCCTGCTCCCCCAGACTAGCAAGCGACAAGCCGAGGCCCTGTGCAAGCGAATTACCGCGGTGTGCAGCAGCTTGTACGTGGAGGACGTTCCGGTGGCGGTTTCGCTGGGGTTTGCCACCAAGACCTCAACCAAAGAAGATCTGGCCAAGGTGCTGGATGCCGCTGAGGACAACATGTACAAGAATAAGCTGGCCGAGAGCCGCAGCACAAAGAGCGCGGTGGTCGGCGCTTTGCTGCAGGCTCTGGCAGAGAAGAGCCATGAGACCGAGGCGCATACCAGGCGCATGCAGGAAGTAGCTGTCCGCATGGGTGAGCGTGCCGGGCTGATGGACTCTGAGCTCAGTCGGCTTAAGCTCCTGATTACTCTACACGACATCGGTAAGATCAATATTCCCGAAGAGCTACTCACTCGCCAGGGGCCTCTCAGCTCGGAGGAGTGGGAGACCATGAGAACCCACCCGCACGTCGGCTACCGCATAGCCAAAGCAACAGAGCATTTTGCCCATGTTGCCGATGAAATACTGGCTCACCACGAACGCTGGGATGGCAGTGGTTATCCTCAGGGACTGTATCGTACAGAAATACCTATGCTGGCCCGTATTGCCGCCATCGCCGACGCCTACGAGGTGATGAGCCACGGCAGGCCGTACAAACCAGCCATGTCCAGGGATGACATCATTGTTGAGATGAAGAAATGCGCCGGAACGCAGTTTGATCCCGAGCTGGTGAAGCTCTTTTTGGCAGATTTCTAACGATGGCGACATAAACAGCAAAAGCTGCCCGGAGGGGCAGCTTTTGCTTATGGGGTCACCTTGCTACTCCGACAATGCCTCTTCCGCCAGCTCCTGCGCCAGGGCTGTCAAATCTTCGATATCATGCCATAGGCAGACTCCTGAAGGGCAGGGCCCAGAAGCTCCGGAACTGGTCAGCAGTTGCAGTAGTTTTTTTAGCATTTGCTTTCTACCTCCCGTTCTTTCATGTCCCAATAACCGGGTGTACCGGCTCAGGCAGCAGTCCGGCTTCGATCCAATCATCGGCGGCAATTTTGGCCAGCAGACCGTATGCTACCAGGGCAATATCTGAAGGCACAAAGAGCTCCATTTCCGTTCCCGCTGTGTCAGTCGCAGCAGCTGCCGCGTGCTGGATGAGGGGCCGCATGGCGATACTCACAGCAACCAGAAGGGCCTTTGAGTCGCGCAAATCACGCGCCGAAAGTACAGGCCAGGCGGTGCGCTCCGAGCCGTCCTCTGCTCGACCACCGGCAAGGGCGCAGAGGCTGTTGAGATATCTTCTGGCGCTCGACTCGCTTACTGTCAAACGCCTATCCTCACTGAGTGTAGCCATGGTTTTGACCACGGCGTCCCTGTTCAGCAGGTCGCGCACAGCAGCAGAGTTCTCGTACCGAGCGCCAAGCAGGTAGCTTGCGCCATACTGCTGATTGTATCGCACGAATCCTTGCCAAATGGCGTCGCTTTCACCGGGCCGATTTACTAAAGCTGTTGCTGCGGTTGCTCCGCATAGCTTGAGCAGCATTTGACCACCCACACTCCATAACAGGTAGTTAACCAGCAGACTGTGGGCCACCTGTTCCCATGCAGGAGCGTCCGCACGCGACTGCCAATCTCTTTGCAGCTGGCTGACGGCGTGGCGCAGTTCTGGCAAGTGAGGGGCGGCTACTTCGGCCAGGTCTTGTTGCCGCTGGGCAAGGGGCAGTTGATCAACGACAGGGATCGCAAGGCGCGTCGATGTCCCTTCAGTCAGCAACAGTCCGCGCCGGAGCAGCGCAGCCTTCATCTCCTGCGGCAACTGCTTCGGGTCATCTGCTAGCTGGCGGAGGACACTTTCTGGCAACAGCAGATCCGGCCATCCGCCAAACCGGGCCTTAACGGCCTGAGCATCGGTTGCCAACACGATGAGCTGAGGATTCTGTTTCATGCCCTTATCCATCGCCATCTACCTCGGTTTCTCCCCATAATTCCAGGTTGCTCACGGGGACCCTGGCTACTTGCCCAGGCAACTGCACTGCGGCGATCCGCACTTTTGAGCCTGTGGGAATGACCTGCCGTTCTGCTGGCAGGTCAAGGATTGTTCCCACCAACCCCACATGGGGCTCCCTGGTAATCTTCACCGTGTGCCCCACGACAAGTTCCGTTACACACTGCTCATGCAATGTTTTTGCTTTGGGCCATTCAGACTCGCAGACAATTACTTCCGGGCGGATTACCCCGGCTCTAATATGGGTAGTGCCGTTGACGGCAGCATAGCGTCCGGCGAGTGCCGCAAAGGTTGCAAAGTACTTTTGCGACATGGATGTCGGCATAAACCCGTCTGTCAACACCACCGTGCAGGGCACGTCCTCATCTCCGGTTAAACCCATGGTGCTGGTGTTGTTGGAGAACTCCAACAATGTCCTTAGCGGTAGATGCGCCATTATCAGGGCCTTTACTCCTGCGTCTGCTGCCGCCTTCATTGCCTCCAGGCTGGCCGTCGCGCCGACCACAACCACCTTGCCCTGCCAATCGGCTGCAACAGCGTCGGGGGTCAACACACTATCAGGCTTCCCCAAAACTAGCAGTGGTCCGCCTGTCTCGCCTCCGACGCCGTACTGTCCCTGTACCAGATAGCCGTAGGCACGCACGGTCGCTTTCTGACCGGGTACCAGCTCAATGACCTTACCTGCCACATACCCGGTTAGCTCTGTCCGAACATGCAGCGGCATGATTGTGACGATGCC
>DDWC01000175.1 GCA_002345475.1 Firmicutes bacterium UBA2296 | reverse complement strand
TGGTAGGCATACTTTCCTCTAAGAGCTTTGCCGGGTCGGAGGAGATAATTGATCAGGGTACAGGCCTGATTTTGAGCGCATCGGGCCTGATAGTGACAAACACCCACGTAGTAAAACAGCCCGATCTGGAGACCGGCGATGTCTTCGTCATATTTAACGACGGTTATGTCACACGGGCCTCCATTCAGAGCTATGACTATCTGTCTGACGTGGCCGTTCTCAAGGTGGACCGACAGGGGCTTCAGGCTGCTGTTTTAGGCAACTCCAGGCAGCTTAAGGTGGGGCAGGAAGTTGTGGCCATAGGTAATCCGCTGTCTCTGGGTTTACGAAACACCGTCACAGCCGGGGTCATTAGCGGGCTAAACCGGGCCGACCAAAGCGCCTATCCGCTGATTCAGACAGACGCTGCGATCAATAGCGGTAACAGCGGAGGTCCTCTGGTAAACTACAAAGGAGAGGTTATTGGCATAACTTCCTCCAAAATTGCGGCTTTCGGTGTCGAGGGACTGGGCTTTGCTATCCCCATACACATAGTACAGGATATTATGGCCCGTTTCGTTGACGGTGGTATTACCCGGCCCTTCCTCGGGGCTGTGGTTGATGAGCCGCCTTTTGTCAGCCTGGGGATTCCCGGCAGCCGGGGGCTGACAGTCGTGGAGTTGAGTCCTGCCGGACCTGCCCGTGCCGCAGGCATACTAGTTGACGACGTCGTTACCTCTGTCAATGGGGTGGCAGTATTGTCTCTGCTTGACCTGCGCTCCCAACTGGAGAGGCACCAGCCCGGCGCGCGCATAACCATAGGTATAAGGCGGGGACAGAATGTCTCCACAGTTACGGTAACTCTGGGCAGCGTGAGCCGAGACGACGAGTGGCCTTTTGAGTACGGGGCCCTCTATCCCTGGGAAGCTGAGTATTAGGGGAGATGGCTTTGCGTTTAATCTCGTCCGAAGAAGTCATTGGCGCTGTTTCCAGAGAGTTGGTATTGATAAACACCCGTGTGCCAGAAGACCTCAGCAAGGCCCTGAAGGAATTACAGGATGCTTCTTCAGACGCGGGGCGCCTGATAATGGACGACATCATGAAGAACGCGGAAATTGCCGCGAGTCGTGGCGTACCCATGTGCCAGGATACCGGCATGGTCATATTCTTTGCAAACATAGGCACTGAGGTGAGCCTGGCAGAGCCTTTGCCAGTAATCCTTGACAGAGCAGTAGCTGAGACGTACGTCAGGGAGGGTTATCGGCCTTCTGTGGTTGTGGATCCCATCAATCGGATAAACAGTGGCAACAACACGCCTGCCATAGTGCACATAGAACAGATGGCGGGGGAGAACATGATTATAGACATAATGGTTAAGGGGTTTGGGTCGGAAAATATGTCCAGATTACAGATGATGAAGCCCGCAGACGGTTATGAGAGAGTTGCGGACTTTGTCGTTGATACGGTTGCCAGGGGCGGAGGTAACCCATGCCCTCCCATCATCGTCGGGGTGGGCGTGGGGGGGACTTTCGAACAGGCTCCCTTGCTGGCCAAACGGGCCTTATTGCGGCCTCTGGGCAGCCGCAACACGGATGAAGTCTGGGCAGAGCGGGAGGCAGCGCTACTTAAAGCGATCAATATGCTCAACATTGGCCCGGGAGGTCTTGGAGGCGGGCCTACGGCTCTGGCAGTTCACATTATTGCAGCACCAACCCATATAGCGGGACTGCCTGTTGCAGTGAACATATCTTGTCACGCTTCAAGGCATGGGAGGGTGAGCTGGTGAGAACATTCTTTCTGCACAGCCCCTTTGATGAAGCCTCGCTCTATGAGCTTAACATAGGTGATCGGGTCTTCCTCAGCGGAAAGGTCCTGACGGCGAGGGATGCGGCACACATGAGGTTTGCGGCCGAGATTACCGACGGCAGATCACGCCCCGAGCTTGTGGGCGCAACCATATATTACTGCGGTCCATGTCCCGGGACCACAGGCAGCCCTATCCTTTCGGCTGGCCCCACAACCAGCGGCAGGATGGACCCTTACACGGCAATGCTGCTTGGTTATGGAGTGAGAGCGGTAATCGGGAAGGGCCCGCGGTCTCGCGAAGTTTACCAGGCTTTGCGGGAAAACCGTGCCGTATATCTGGTGGCAACTGGGGGCGCCGGTGCGTTGCTGGCCGAGTCTATTCTTTCCTCGCGAGTTTTGGCCTACCCTGACCTGGGGCCTGAGGCTGTACTTGAGCTGGTAGTGCGTGATATGCCGCTTATTGTGGGCACCGACCTTCATGGGGGCGTCATTTACAACTCACTCTAACAATACGCCAAATATTATAGGCGAACTCCGAACTGTCCCGCCCTCGGCCAGGAACCAGGGCTGGCAGTCAGAAACCCCGGCAGGGGTTTGAGGGTGAAGCGGGAAACTGCTTCGCCTCCCGCTTGGAAAGGAGTGCGTGTTTTTTTGCGCACCCTCCCAAAGGGTGCACATTTGTTTATAGGGGTTGATGATTTGCGATTGTTGCAGGATATAAAGCGACTCGAGGAAGCGCTAGCGATAGCTTTTGCTCATGTGGATGTGCGGGGAAGAGAGGGCAAACGGGCCATCGAAGAGGGCCTTGGCTGCGTTTCGTCCCGTGGTTTGTTCGCCGGCTCACCTTTGCCGCATTTTGCTCGTTCAACTATGGATGGCTACTGTCTGCGTGCCGCAGATACCAATGGAGCCAGCGAGAGCATACCGGCAATGCTGGCCAGGGGAGTTGAGATTCATCCTGTCTTGACAGGCGGGCCCATTGCAGCCGGAACAGACGCAGTTGTTATGCTTGAGTATACGGAAGAACTTGAAGACGGGACTGTGCTGGTATCGCGTCCGGTGGCTGTGGGGGAGAACATTCTGGCTGTGGGGGAAGACGTACCTCAAGGGACAGAACTGGTTCGCGCAGGCGAAATCCTGACCGCGCGGAAGCTGGCGCTTCTCGCGGCCTTTGGTTACGACGAGATTCCGGTGCGTGACTTCCGTGTCCTGATTCTCTCAAGCGGCAACGAAATTGTGCCGGTGAGTGAACAACCATCCCTGGGGCAGGTGAGAGACATCAATGCCTATTATCTGCATGCCATGTGCTGCAGAATGGGTCTTAGTGCAGTTTGCGGAGGGATTGTTCCTGACGACGCTACGCAGCTCTACGAGGCTTTGCTTGGGGGTATTACCCAGTACGACGCGGTGCTTTTATCGGGGGGTAGCTCTGCCGGGTCTTTGGACTACAGCCGCTCTGTGATTGACCGTCTGGGGACCCCCGGTGTTCTGGTACACGGCCTGATGATCAAGCCGGGGAAGCCCACGATTGTGGGCAGTTGTCATGGTAAGTTGGTCCTGGGTCTGCCCGGGCACCCACTTTCCTGTGCCTTGACCGCGCACACGGTGGCTCGCCCTCTGCTGAGTCATGCCGCCGGGCTGGTGAAACGTGAGCCCTTAATGATCGAGGGTCGCCTGGTACGACCCATTGCCAGCGCTCCGGGGCGCCGGGACCATATCCCGGTTCTTGTGGAGAGGGGAAATGTATTCCCCTTGTTAAGTAAGTCCGCTTCTATTTCCGCTCTGGCGCGCTCAAACGGTCTGCTGACTATTGACGAGGGGTGCGAGGGACTGTCTGAGGGAGCGGCGGTTTCTGTTGAGTTTTGGGAGGAGTGAGTCTGTGAAACACATGTACCTGCAGAGCAAACCCGTGGACGCTGCCCGCAAGGAGTGGCTGGACGCATTTGCTAAAGCTGATTTGGGAGCAGAGTGCATCCCCGTTGTGGCGTCTCTCGGGAGGATTCTGGCGCATGCTGTGTACGCTGTACACTCATCCCCACACTATGCTGCCGCTGCCATGGACGGCTTTGCCGTTGAAAGCCGCCTTACGGTCGGGGCCTCCCCCGGAGCTCAGACGAATCTGATTCTGGGTGAGGGTTGTGTGCCCGTGGATACCGGCGATGCTTTGCCTGCCGGTCACGATGCGGTCGTCATGATAGAGAATGTAACGATTGCGGCGGATGGTGCTACAATCGGGGTCGAGCAGCCGGTGGCTCCATGGCAAAACGTGCGGCCCGTCGGTGAAGATATAATAGCCACCGAGATGCTACTGCCCTGCCGTCATTATATGCGTCCGGTTGATGTGGGGGCCTGCCTTGCCGCCGGTGTAGAGCAGGTAATGGTTTTCAGGCAGGCCAGAGTCGCCATCATCCCTACCGGAGATGAAATAGTCCCGCCGGGCAGTGTCCTTCAGGCCGGTGACATCGTTGAATATAACTCCCAGGTTGTTGCGGGTCAGGTGGTTCAATGGGGAGCGCTTCCCATGATCAGACCCATAGTCAGGGATGACCCAGGGAAACTGCGAGCAGCCGTGAGTGATGCCATAACAAATTGTGACCTCGTCATCGTAATAGCCGGTTCTTCAGCGGGCCGGGGTGACTACACGGCACGGGTGCTGGGTGACCTGGGGACAGTGATGACCCACGGTGTGGCCATGCGCCCTGGCAAGCCTGTGATAATGGCGGAGATAGATGGTAAACCCGCACTGGGACTGCCAGGTTATCCGGTGAGTGCGCATCTCTGTATGGACCAGTTCGTACGTCCTTTGCTTGAGCACTGGCGTGGAGGCAACACCCACAGCAACCCACAAGAAGTCATCGCCCGCCTCACCAGACCCGTAGTCTCAGGCCTTGGGGTAGAGGAGTTCTTTCGGGTCAGGGTCGGACTCGTCGACGGGACTCATGTGGCAACGCCCCTTAACAGGGGAGCAGGGGTGGTTACTTCCCTGGTCAGGGCTGATGGGCAATGTGTCATACCGGCATCTTCTGAGGGAGTGCCTGCAGGCGGGATGGTCTCTGTGCGGCTGACTCGCGACCGCAATGAGGTAGAGCAGAGTCTGGTAGCCATAGGAAGCCATGATCCCGCCCTTGATGTGCTGAACGACATGATGCGAAGAGAAAGGGCAGGATTTTTTTCGTCGTCTCATGTTGGGAGCATGGGCGGCATTATTGCGCTGCGCCGGGGAGAATGTCACCTGGCGGGGATACACCTCCTGGAGACAGATGCTGGTATCTACAACGTACCCTTTGTCAGGCGCTACTTTGCCGGGAGGGAAATGGTTCTTCTCAGGCTGGCCGACCGCTGGCAAGGATTTATTGTCAGGCCAGATTTTGAGCTTGATGTCGGCTGGCATTCGCTGAGCAAACTGCGCTTTGTGAACAGGCAGAAGGGCTCGGGGACACGGCTGCTGCTTGATCATCACCTCACGCAGTATGGCATCGATCCTGGATCTATTACTGGATACCAGCGAGAAGAAACCACCCATCTTTCGGTGGCGTGCGCAGTGCTCGCCGGCGAGGCCGACGTGGGACTCGGGGTGCGCTCGGTGGCGGACACTATGGGCCTGAGATTCATCCCGTTATGCCTTGAGCAATATGATCTGCTTATGGACAGGCGCACTATGGCTGACCCGCGCATGGAGACTCTTGTCGGTTTTATCCGCTCGGCTGAATTTTCACATCGTCTGGAGACGCTGGGCGGCTACAGTACTGAACACACTGGCAGAATTGTCTGGGAGGGATCCGATGATTGATAGACTGGGACGCGAAGTTAATTATCTGCGGCTGTCTTTAACCAGCAGGTGCAACTTGCGCTGCAATTATTGTCTTCCTGCCGACCTTGTCCAATCCGGGGCCGAACTGCTGGGCGAAGATGACTTTGTGTTTATTGTTCAGGCGGCCGCCCGTGTCGGCATCGAGCGAGTTCGGCTGACAGGTGGTGAGCCCATGCTGGTGCCTTTTCTACCTGGATTGATATCACGAGTCGCTAAAGTCGCGGGCATTAGGGACATCGCCCTCACCACAAACGGAGTCAATCTGGCACAGAGCGCGGATGTTCTCAAAAGAGCAGGTTTGACCCGGGTAAACATAAGCATAGACTCTTTGCGCAGTGAGAGGTACAGCGAGATTACCAGAGGTGGAAGTCTGGAGATGGCTCTCGCCGGCGTCTGGTCTGCTCTGCGGGCAGGCCTTGATCCTGTCAAAATAAACTGTGTTGTCATAGGTGGCATAAACGATGACGAGGTTAGGGACTATGTGGCTCTGACCATGGACAGCCCTATTTCGGTGCGCTTCATCGAGTTGATGCCATTTGGAGAGTGTTCCGACTGGCCAGAGGAGCGTTTCGTAGCCATGGAAAAGGTCATA
>DDWC01000169.1 GCA_002345475.1 Firmicutes bacterium UBA2296 | reverse complement strand
GCTCCGGCTGTCCACTTACGGTCATCTCGTTGCCGCGGATAGATATGCGAACCGGGAACACCGCTTCGATGGCCTTGAGGTGCTCGTCGTGTAGACCAAACAACTGGGCAGCCTCATCGTTATCCTTGATTACAAGCTTAAGTTCTTTGCTGTTACTGATATCAATGCCTCCTTAGCCGATGCTCTTGTAATGCCTGATCGACCTGAGTCACTCTGCTACGCTACTACTTTCGACGCCAACGTAAAAATACCTGCTGGCCGGGAACTGTCCGCCGGCAGCCGGTGAAAGAAGGAGAGGAACGCCTAGCTGCGTCCTCTCCTTTTGCTCAGAGGTGGTGCAATTATCTCCGACCAGACCACAGCTGCGCGCATATCAGGCAAGGGGAATGGCTCACGAGAAGGCTTGACGAAGGTTTGCTCCTGCTCTGGAATCCTCGAACTCACCCGGTCGTCCGGCCCCTGTCCCTGGCCCTCTGCGAGGAGGGGCCTCCTCTTCTGGAGAGGCTCCTCCGTCCGCTGAGCCCGCTCGGCTCTTCTCGCAGGCTGCTCCTGAGGAGGAGCCACCTGTGGTGCGACCCGACGTTGCTGCTCAAACGGTCTGCCGCGAAGCTGCGTCTTGTTTTTGGCCTGACTCAGCTGGGCGATGACGATGATAATTATCAGCGCCACCCAGACAAGGTCAATCACTTAATCTCTTCTCCAGATGAATCCTTTGTGGTGCCACGGGCGATGGAGCCACGCATCTCCGTGTCAGACTGGATGTTGCGCATGTTGTAGAAATCCATTACACCCATATGACCGGAACGCAGCGCCTCCGACAGAGCTTTGGGGACCTCGGCTTCGGCCTCGACAACCTTGGCGCGCATTTCCTCAACGCGGGCCTTCATCTCCTGTTCTGTCGCAACAGCCATGGCGCGCCGCTCCTCCGCCTTAGCCTGGGCTATGCGTTTATCGGCTTCAGCCTGATCGGTCTGCAACAGGGCACCGATGTTCTTGCCGACGTCAACGTCAGCTATGTCGATAGAGAGAATCTCAAAGGCAGTTCCGGCGTCGAGCCCCTTGCCCAGAACGGTCTTGCTTATCCTGTCGGGGTTTTCCATTACAGCCTTGTGCGTGTCCGCAGAGCCGATTGTGGTGACGATACCTTCACCCACGCGGGCGATTATGGTCTCCTCACCGGCACCACCCACCAGGCGGTCGATGTTGGCACGCACAGTAACCTTAGCGCGAGCCTTGAGCTCAATACCGTCGCGGGCGACCGCGGCAACTACCGGGGTCTCGATAACCTTGGGGTTGACACTCATCTGCACGGCCTGCAGCACATCCCGGCCGGCAAGGTCGATGGCAGCGGCCCGCTCAAAACCTAGCGGAATATCTGCGCGCTGTGCGGCAATGAGAGCGTTAGCTACACGGTCCACGTTGCCGCCGGCCAGATAGTGCACCTCCAACCGGTCAATGTCGATGTCTACTCCGGCCTTAACTGCCTTGATAAGGGGGTTCACTATACGAGCCGGTTGTACACGACGGAAACGCATACCAATAAGCGTTTTGAGCGAAATGCGCACGCCCGCCGCCCAGGCTGTGATCCACAACCCCACGGGAATGAAACTTAGAAAGACGGACAGGAAGATGAGCGCCAGGCCGATGAACACTAGATAAATGATTTGGTCCATGATTTACCTCCCTCGTATAATTATTATTCTGCCTCCGGTTTTACTACGATCCGGCCTCCCTGTGCGTGCATTACGACCACAGTCTTGCCGGCAGGGACATAAGCGCCTTCGGTTATAACATCGTAGCGTCTACCTTCGATATCTATTATACCGGCGGGACGGAGATGGGTTATAGTGGTGCCTGTTTTACCCACCAGAGAAACATCCCTGACTCCGGCAAGATAGCCCTCTTCGCTGGTTGATCTGGCCTGCAGGCTGAGTTTGGCCAGAATATTGCGCTTGGCCAGAAAGCGCCACAATATGGCGATTAACACAGCAGAAATTATTACCGCAAAAGTGACCATTCTCAGGCCAAGCGCGGTGTCTCCCGCAGCCAGGACAAGACTGGTTATCACTAACAGTATACCCGATATTCCGGCGATACCAAACCCTGCTGCGAAAGCCTCCACGGCTAGCAGAATTACACCCAGGGCAAAGACCATGAGCACAACCTGAGAAGCCTGTCCTGACATGATGTTCCCGGCAAAGTAGAAGCCGAAAGCGGCCATGCCAAGTATTCCCGGAACGCCAAATCCAGGGGATATGACTTCCACCACGACGCCCACCAGACCAATTATAAGAAGCAGCGTGCTGATTTGCGAGCTGGTGACAAAACGCAGGGTGTTCTCGGTGGTGGTGTATGGCACGTCTTCCAGAGTGTAAGGCGTCAGCTCGGCCTGCGTCAGCGCCTGCTGAACATTGTCTGCGGACCCGTCCGCCATGCCCAGCTCTACCGCCCGACGGGCCGTCAGCGAGAGTAGCTTGCCTCTCTCGATTATGCCCTCGATCTCAATATCGCTATCCACCATAGCCCCGGCCAGCCTGGAGTCGCGTCCGTTCTGCTCAGCTGCCGATTCCATGACGCCTCGCCATGCCGACACAATCTTCTCCGTACTGGGTATTGGTTCGGCCGCTCCTATTGAAGTGCCGGGCAACATGTACAGCTCATTAGCCGAAAGAGCGATCAGAGCTCCGGCGGACCAGGCCTGACCTGTAACCACGGCCACCGTTCTGAGTGGCGATCGCAGAATCGCGGCGGAAATATCCGTGGCGGCATCGATGCGGCCACCAGGGGTGTTGATATCAAACAATATGGCTTTGGCGCCCACTTCCAGCGCTCTGGCCACGGCCCTTTCCACATGCCGGGCCATTACAGGGTCCACTTCTCCGTGTATTTCCACTCGGAGAATCGTGTCCTGGGCAGCCGCGGCTGGGAAGCTCATTGCGACGAGCAAGATTATGGTCATCCATAGGAATAACTTTCTCACCAGATTCACCTCCACATCTCTTAATACGGATACCAGAAACTGTTGTTTCACGCAGTGGACCGAAATCAGAGAAAAAGAAAAAATGGCGCTACTTACAAAGCAGAGCCATTCCCTCATATGCTTACAAATATTTGCGCTTACGCGCTGCTTCGGATTTTTTCTTCCGTTTCACGCTTGGCTTCTCATAGTGCTCGCGCTTGCGCACCTCGGACATAACACCGGAGCGCTGACACTGACGCTTGAAGCGGCGCAAAGCTTGATCGAGACTCTCGTCCTTGCGGACCTTGACTTCTGACATAGATCTCCCTCCCTCCGCCAGTAACAGATGCTCGGAGAAGTACTGGGTAAACTAGCGTACCTTTAAGTATTATAGCTGTACCGCGTAGGTGTGTCAACTAACCAGGGGGCCACTGCATTGGTCTTCCGCCTAGAACATGGAAGTGCAAATGGTCGACTGTTTGCCCTCCGTCAGGACCGGTGTTGCACACTACCCTGTATCCGCTGTCGGCTATACCCAGCTCTTTCACCAGCTGCCCTATGACAGAGAAGATATCGGCAGCATGTTCTGCTGCACCCTCCGCATCGAAGCGTTCTATGTGTTGCCTGGGTATTACCAGGATATGTTGCCCAGCCACAGGATTAATGTCGCGAAAAGCCATAATCCTCTCATCTTCGTAGATGATGCTTGCCGGTATATCCCTGGCGACAATGCTACAGAAAATACATCCCACCCTGATCATCTCCTCCGGGATATATTTCGACAGCAATGCCGCTATTCCTGCACCAAACGGCCATAAACGCCCTTTTCGTCTGAGCTCAGGATGTGCACAGAAACAACGGAACCGGAAAGCTCCGCAGGCCCATCGCACGAAACATAGACATACTCAGACGAGTGACCGGAAAGAACTCCCTCGGCGTGGCCTTCGATGAGGACCCGCAGTGTCTGGCCAATGTAGCCTTTATGCCCCACAACAGCACACTCGCTGGCCACCTCGACAAGTCTGACCGCCCTTTGCGCCTTGACAGTCTCCGGGATCTGCCCCGTCATTTCTGCCGCCGGCGTACCGGTGCGAAGTGAATACCGAAAGACGTGACTCCTCAAGGGAGCAACCTCCCGCAGGAAAGCCTCCGACTGCATGTGGTCCTCGTCCGTCTCTCCCGGAAAACCGGCGATGATGTCTGTGGTGATGCCGATAAGGGGCAGTTCACTGCGCAGGGTCTGTATGAGATCACTATACTGACCAGTGGTGTATCGCCTGCCCATGCGTCTAAGGGTCCTGTCACATCCGCTCTGCAGAGGGATATGCAGGTGCCGACAAATCCTCTCCGATTCTTTCATCAGAGCTATCAGGCAGGCATCTATATCATTTGGTTCCAGAGAGCCAAAGCGCAGGCGCAAGAGGTCAGTGTGGCGCAAGATTTTCTTCGCCAGTCCGGCCAATCCGCCTCTCTGCGACAAGTCCCTGCCGTAAGCCCCCAGGTGAATTCCGGTGAGGACTATTTCGTGGTACCCCCGGGCCACAAGCTGCTGAGCCCGTTCGACCACCTCATCCATAGGCAAAGACCTTTCCGGACCGCGGGCGAAGGGAATTATGCAGTAGGCACAAAACTGCTCACAGCCGTCCTGCACCTTGAGAAAAGCTCTGGTTCGGTCGGACTCGATCCCCGGAGATATTCGTTCGAACTTCACCCCGTCGCCAAGCGGAGACACCAGCAGCGCTTGTTTTTCAGCACCCTGTAGAGAGTTCATGACCAGATCAACTATTTTAGCCTTATCATTACTGCCCACCAGGATATCGGCACCTGTGTCCTGCGCGGCTTCTCCCGCTACCTGGGGGAAACAGCCCGCCAGTACTATAAGCGAGTTCGGCGCTCGACTGCGTATCCTGCGCACCATCCCCCGCGACTTGCGCTCGGCCTGAGCGGTTACAACACAACTGTTGATGACATAGACGTCGACGACGGAATCGAACGGGCAAATTGCACAGCCTCTATCCACGAAGGCGGCCTCAATAGCGGCGGTCTCCTGCTGGTTTACTTTACAGCCAAGCGTGTGAAAAGCCACTCTAACAGTACGCTCCACTACCTCATATCCCCCAGGTGATACATTAGTATGCTGAGCAAAGCCAGCGAGGCCGTCTCTGCCCTGAGGATCCGCGGTCCCAGGCCAATAGTCACAAAACCCTGTCCCTCTGCTTCAGCTATTTCTCCGTCAGTGAATCCTCCCTCTGGCCCTACAGCCAGACTAACAGACTCTACCTGCCGGTTGCGTAAAGCTTGCCAGAGGTTCTCTCCACCCTTTTCGTGGGCAATGAGCCTGAGCTCACCTTGCGCCGAGGCCAGCCCTGCGGAAAAAGTAGCGGCTGTTGCCACAGTTGGCACCATGGTCCTGCCGCTCTGCTTGGCTGCCTCCGCGGCTATCTTCCGCAAACGCTCTGCTCGCTCCACAACCTTCGCCTGCGGGACTATGCTGCGGTGACAATACAGCGGCCATATGGACGAAACGCCAAGCTCAACGGCCTTCTGTATCACCATCTCCATTTTGTCGCCTTTAAGAATAGCAGGCATCAGTTGCACGGCGAGAGCAGGTTCCACTCCACAGGTTTGCTTGAGCACCTCGACTTCAACCCGGTCAGGCCACAGTTCAGTCACTACCGCCTCATAGGGCGCAAGTTGCCAGGACACCTGCAGCCTCTCACCGCTGCGGACTCTGTGAACACGAAGCAGGTGACGCGCCTCGTCACCTGTGATGACTCCCCTATGCTCGTCAAGACTTGTCAAAGAAAACCGCGGCATCTCAGTTCACCCGCAGACGAGCTACGAAAGCCACCCACTCGCCTGAGTCTCGTCTTTGCAGAACTTCAAACCCGTGCTGCTCCAGTTCTTCCGCTACCTGGTCTGCCTTTTCGCGAATAATCCCGGAAGCGACAAATGTGCCGTCAGCTTTGAGATGTTTGACCACCTCCGGCAAGGCGGAAATGATAATGCGAGCTATGATGTTGGCCACGATGACATCATAACGATCGGTGACCGCTGCCAACAGGTTGCTCTCGTTAACCCTTACCAAATGCGAGACTCCGTTTCTCTCCACGTTTTCCCTGGCCACCCGCACAGCAACCGGATCGTAATCCAGAGCCTCCACCTGAGCTGAACCAAGCCGCGCCGCAGCAATCGCCAGGATGCCCGATCCCGATCCCAGATCCACCAGACGCTTGCCTGACAAGTCAAGGCCCTCAAGGATTTCCAGGCACATGGTCGTGGTTTCGTGAGTCCCCGTGCCAAAAGCCATGCCCGGGTCAAGTTCAATCAGTAGCCTGCCTGACCACCTGGGATTGTCAGGCTCCCAGCTGGGCTTGATTAACAGCTTTTCGCCCACCGGTATTGGCCTGTAATACTGCTTCCATGCCGTGGCCCATTCTTCGTCCTCAACTTCGGCAGCCACAACCTCCGCTTTACCTGCGTCGAGTCCAAACTCTCCCAGGGCAGATATCTCGGCCCTGATAGACTCGATTACCGCGAGCACCGAGGTAGTGTCCGGAAGGTACGCGATAAGCCGCACTTCATCGAGCGGTAGCAAAATATCTCCGAGGGGGGTGTAATCTTCCAGATCCTCGGCCAGCACCGGAGAAATAGTGTCCTCGACAACAACTCCAGCCGCTCCCGCACGGTACAGGACCTCGGTAGCCGCCTCCTTGGCCTCCTGGGAAGTAAGTACGGTAATCTCCATCCACTTCACAGTCGATTCCCCCTATTTCAGCACGTCCTTGACCTTGTCAAAGAAGCCCTTGTCTTCGTCCACGGTTTCTCCCATTGCTTCTGCCAGCTTGCGTATGGCGTCCTTCTCCCTGGCAGAAAGCTTCCTGGGAGTTTCTATTTTTATGGTCACCAGCAAATCCCCTCTGTACACGCTGCCTAACTTGGTTATGCCCTTGCCCTTTACCCTTTGCACAGTGCCACTCTGGGTACCCGCCGGTATGGTAACAACCACCTTCTCACCGTCGTACAGCTCTAGTTCAACCTTGCCCCCCAACGCGGCCTTCGGGAAAGAAACGCTTACCTCGGCCAGAAGGTCTGTGCCATTGCGGCGGAATCGCGCGTGGGGCCTGACCCGGAGCATGACAAAGAGATCGCCCGGGGGACCCCCGCGCACTCCCGCTTCTCCCTCACCGCTGAGACGCAGTCTGGTTCCCGTGTCAACTCCGGCCGGAACCTTAACTGTGACCTTACGCCGGCGACGGACAGAACCTTCACCGTCACAGGTTGGGCACGGCGACTTAATATGCTTGCCGGTGCCATGACAGTGATCGCAAGGCCGGCTGGTCTGAAAACGGCCAAACATAGTGCTCTGAGTCTGAGTCACTGTGCCACTGCCCTGGCAAATGGGACATGTTTCCGGCGAAGTTCCCGGCTTGGCGCCGCTACCCTTGCAGGTTTCACAGGTCTCAGTGCGCGGTATTTCCAGTTCCACCTGGGTTCCCATCACAGCGTCCACAAAGTCGAGCTCCAGCTCGTATTGCAGATCTACGCCTCGTTCCGGGCCGGTGCGCTGACGACGCATACCGCCGCCAAAGAACATGTCAAATATATCCTCAGCGCCCTGGAAACCGCCAAAACCGCTACTGAAGTCTCCCGGGCCGGCTCCGCCCTGTTCAAAGGCTGCGTGGCCGAAGCGGTCGTAATTCCCTCGCTTGTCGCGGTCACTCAGCACATCGTATGCTTCAGTCACTTCTTTAAACTTCTCGGCGCTGCCGGCATCTCCCGGATTCGCGTCTGGATGATATTGCCGGGCTAGCTTGCGGTACGCTTTCTTTATCTCTGCCTCATCGGCGGAACGAGAGACGCCAAGGACTTCGTAATAGTCCCGTTTGGCCAATGCCGACACCCCCTACTGAATAAGGGGGTTGCCGTGACAACCCCCGTCTAACTATTTCTTGTCTACGTCGTAGTCTGCGTCTACGGTTTCGCCACCTGTCGCCTCCTGCTCAGCGCCTTCGGCCTCGGCCTGGCTGTACAGGATTGTGGACAGCTCGTTGACGAGCTTGGTGAGAGCCTCGGTGGCCGCCTTAATGTCCTCCACAGAGTCATGGGCAATTGTCTCCCGGGCCTTGCTGACAGCCACGCGGACCTCGTCAGCCTTTTCTGTGGGGACCTTGTCGCCAAGGTCTGAGAGCATTTTCTCAGAGGAATAAGCCAACTGCTCTGCGGTGTTCTTGGCATCCACCAGTTCCCTGCGGGCGGCGTCTTCAGCCGCGTACTTCTCGGCATCCTTGACCAGGCGATCAATTTCCTCGGAGGAAAGGCCGCTGGATGAAGTAATAGTGATTTTCTGTTCCTTCTTAGTGCCCATGTCCAAAGCCTTAACGTTGACAATACCGTTCACGTCTATGTCGAAGCTTACTTCAATCTTGGGGATGCCTCTGGGAGCCGGAGGAATGCCGTCCAGGCTGAAACGTCCGAGGGTGACGTTGTCCGTAGCCATTGTGCGCTCACCCTGCAACACATGGATCTCAACAGAAGTCTGGCTATCGGCTGCGGTGGAGAAGATCTGGCTCTTGGAGGTGGGAATAGTGGTGTTGCGATCTATCAGGCGGGTCATAACGCCTCCGAGGGTTTCGATGCCCAGAGACAGGGGGGTAACGTCAAGGAGTACTACATTCTTCACGTCGCCGGACAGGACACCACCTTGAATTGCCGCACCCATAGCCACAACTTCATCCGGATTGACGCCTTTGTGAGGGTCCTTTCCCGTGGCTTTCTTCACTGCGGCCTGCACCGCAGGTATGCGGGTGGAGCCACCCACGAGGATGACCTTGTCGATCTTGTCGGCGGTCAAGCCGGAGTCCTTAAGGGCATTGCGCAGGGGAACCATGGTCATCTCCACCAGATCGGCGGTCAGTTCGTCAAACTTGGCGCGAGTGATGGTGATGTCCAGATGCTTGGGCCCCTCGGCGTCCATGGTGATGAAGGGCAGGTTGACGTTGGTCTGCTGCAGGGTGGAAAGCTCGATTTTAGCTTTCTCCGCAGCCTCCTTGAGGCGCTGTGCAGCCACCTTGTCTTTAGAAAGATCTATCCCCTGGTTGCGCTTGAACTCCTGAACAAAATACTGCTCCAGGCGAGCGTCAAAATCATCGCCGCCCAGCCTGTTGTTGCCTGAAGTAGCCTTAACTTCAAAGAGCCCGTCGCCAAGCTCCAGTATAGATACGTCAAAAGTGCCGCCACCCAGATCAAACACCAGGATGGTGTGGTCATCCCCCTTGTCAAGGCCATAAGCCAGAGCAGCTGCCGTCGGCTCATTGATGATGCGCAGAACTTCCAGACCGGCAATCTTGCCGGCATCCTTGGTAGCCTGACGTTGACTGTCGGTGAAGTAGGCAGGCACGGTGATAATGGCCTTGTCGATCTTCTCCCCCAGATAGCTTTCCGCGTCCTCTTTCATCTTGCGAAGTATAAAGGAGGAAATCTCCTGTGGTTTGTAGACCTTGTCATCGATCTTCACCGTATGGTCGGTGCCCATATGACGCTTGATAGAGGCAATGGTGCGGTCTGGATTGCTGATAGCTTGACGCTTGGCGATGGCGCCCACCAGAAGTTCCCCTGCCTTTGAAAAACCAACCACAGACGGGGTGAGCCTGCTGCCCTCAGCATTGGGGACTACAATGGGTTCGCCCCCCTCCAGGATAGAAACTACAGAATTGGTGGTGCCAAGGTCGATGCCGATAATTTTACTCATTTGCTGTTACCTCCTGTCGATACTCTAACTTTGCTGGGCCTTAGTAATCGGCCCTTGTACTTGTAACCCTTTTCAAAAACTGCGGTGACCATGTTTTCCGGCTTGTCCGGGTCCGCGTCAGGCATCAAAGCCTCGTGACAATTTGGGTCAAAACTACCATCATTGCAGACCGCTTCCAAACCCAGACAATCAAGAGTATTTTGCAGCTGCCTTACGACCATGATCATTCCCTGGGCCCATTCGTCGCCTTCTGCCGGAGCCGTCCCCAGTGCCCGCTCGAAGTTGTCGAGCACCGGCAGTAGCTGCTTGAGCACGTCGGCAGTAGCGACCTGCCACATTTCTTCCTTTTCCTTCGCGGTGCGCTTGCGTAAGTTATCCATATCCGCCTGCAGCCTCAGCCAGCGCCGTTCCAGATCTTCCTTTTCGGCGGCCAGAGCCGCCACGGCCACCGCCATGTCCTTTGCTTCGGCGACCTCAGGCTTAGAGCCATCCGCCGCGCTCGCCTTTACCTGCTCGTCGGTGTTCGATTGTGTCTTCTTCTTAGTCATATCCTCACCATCCTATAAGTCCGTAGAGCGGGAACGCTGCACATCCCGCCCAGGGATGTCGTCCCGTTTCTTGATTATTGTGTCTATGCGCAGGATGGCCTCGGCTATTTCTCCGGCCGCCCTGACTGCGTGCAACTTAACCGGCGCCGGGTCCACAACGCCCATCTGCAGCATGTCTGCCACTTCACCAGAATCGCAATTGATGGCCAGGCTGTCCTTGTTCTGCTGGGCCTGCGCGGAAATGGCGTCTTCAACCTTCTCCAGAGGGTTAAAACCTGCATTCTGCACAATCTGACTCAGGGGGCGCTTGAGAGCGCTGCTGACGCAATCCACACCGTAGGCTGCCATGCCCTTAACCTGATCCCGCAGCCGATCAACGTCCTTGGCCGCCGCCAGTTCGATAGCACCGCCTCCCGGCACATAGCCGCCCGCAATGGCGGCCTGTACTGAAGACGCGGCGTCTTTGGCAATGCGTTCCCGCTCGCCTACCACTTCACGGGTAGCGGCGCCCACAAGAACCGTCGCCATGGGGCGACCGGAACCGCCAAGCACCCTCACGTGTTCAAGCCGCTCATCTTCGTAGACAAGTTCTGCGTGACCCAGATATCTGGCCAGCTCTTCAGAATCCTTTTTTAGCGCCGTCCTCTTGATCATCCGCGCACCGGTGTGCTCGGCAACTCTCCTGAGCTCGCGGGCTGGAACGCGATTGACCAGCATTACGCCGGAATCAGCCAGCATCTCCTCGGCCAGATCGGCAACCCCTCGGGCTGAAAGCACAACGTCTGCGCCAAGGTCGATCATCTTCTGCAAATTGTGGCGAAACTCGGCCTGCAACTCCATGTACTTGTTGAAGCCCGCCTCCGTGGACAGGGCCTCATCACCCAGTTCCTCCGGCTCCAGGGCGTCGTCAATGATGAGTATAGACGCCTCAGACACTCTGGCAGGCATCTGCTTGCTCATTCGCTGCTTGCCCAGCACCACACCCATGAACACTTCGTTTTTCGCCCCGTCCTTGGCCAGCACAGTGTCGGCCAATTTGAAGTCTTCACTGAGCAGCTTCTCCCTGCCGATGAGCCGTGCCGCCTCCACCACCAGAGTGGCGATGTCCTCGTTCTCCCGGCCGGAAACGTAGGCGATGCGATAAATAATTGGGTCGTTAAGGTCGTCAATATGGCGAGCTCGCCCTTCTATGCTCTCCAGCGCGCCCTTTAGGCCACGTCGCAAACCTTCAATTACCCTGGCAACTGGCACGCCCCGCGCCACCTGGTTTACGCCCTCACTAATCAGGGCTCCCGCCATAATGGTCGCTGTCGTAGTTCCGTCACCGATGGCCTCCTGTTGTGCCCTGGCGACATTTATCAGCATTTTAGCCGCTGGATGATTGACGTCCATTTTCTCAAGTATCGTCACACCGGCATTGGTGATTACGACTTCTCCAAAGCTGTCCACCAGCATGGTGTCAAGCCCCTTGGGTCCCATGGTACCTTCCACGGCCTGAGCTATGGCCTGGATGGCACTTGCGTTTGTCATGAGAGCCGCCAGCTTCTCGTCAACCTCCTGGGATACTCCTGGATTCTTCTTTGACACCTGCTCATCCCCCTCTACACATACAGAGGTGAGGGTCTGTCAGCGAGACAAACCTCCCACCCTGGGTACTCTATTTTTCGCTGATGATCTGGCTGACGAAACGAAGCAGGGACATCACCCGGCCGTATTCCATCCTCGTTGGACCGAGCACACTGATGTGACCAATGCCGGGGCCACCCAGACTGTAGGTTGCCGTGATAATGGAGCATTCACGTAGCTCCTCCAGCGGGTTCTCCGAGCCGATGTTCACTGAGGCTGGGCTGGCGGCTGCCGAGGTTACCAGCTTAAACACCAGAGCCTCTTCTTCCAGTACCTTCAGCACGTTGCGCAGTTTTTGCATGTCACGGAAGTCCGGCTGGTTTAAAATGTTGGTCGCACCACCAAGCACCAGGTGTTCCGACTCCTTGCGCTGGAGGCTGCCAATGAGCTGGTCCATGGCGGACTCAAATGCGCTAATTCCTTCATTAAAAGCGCCCAAAACCGTCGAGAGGTCAAGATTGCGCAGTTCACTGAGGGTCCTGCCAGTGCAGGCCCGATTCGTCATCTCACACAGCACAGCCAGATCATGATGCGTCAGTGAATCCGGCAACTCCACCACCTCGTTGACCACCAGGCCACCGTCAGTGATGACCATGACCACAGCACGGCTCAAGTCAAGGGGCACAATTTGTAGCGCGTGCAGACGAGCCGCCGCCGTGGCGGGCCCAAGAACAATTGACGTGTAGTTTGTTAATGAAGATAGTAGACGGGCGGCAGCCTCGAGTATGAACTCCTGACCGCGCAGTTTGCTGCCCAGGTGTCGCTTAATCAGTTCCACCTCGGCTGCAGTAAGAGCCGGAATGTTGCGAATGGAGTCCACATACAGCCGATATCCCTTATCGGAGGGTATGCGGCCCGCCGAGGTGTGTGGTTGGGCCAGGTACCCCATGTCCTCCAGATCGCTCATTTCATTGCGTATGGTGGCCGGGCTGACGCCCAGTTCGTAACGCCGCGCAATAGTCCGCGAGCCTACGGGTTCTGCAGTCTGTATGTAATCGTGGACAATAGCAAACAGAACCTGACGCTTTCTCTCATCCAGTATAGCTACCACCACCCTCCTGTTAGCACTCTCTGCCCGAGAGTGCTAATGATTATATACCCAAAATAACACCGCCTGAGTGGACTTGTCAAGGGCTGACCAGGAAGGAGGCCTGGACACGGTTGGCCCAAAGCGCACCGAGATCCGTCAAAACAACCCGGGTGCCGTCGCTCTCTATCATACCCGCCTCTGTCCACTCTTTTATGGGATCTGCGTACTCCACCAGTGGATCATGCCCGTATCTGCGTCGATACGCATCCCGATCAATACCCTCGCGCAGGAGCCGCAAAGCCAGCATGGCTGTCTCAGCCCTGTGGGCCTTGCCGGAGAGCATCTCACAGCTGCCCACAGGCAAGCTGGATTGGTCAAGCAGACGTATATACTCCTCTGTATCAGCTACGTTAACGTAACGCCTGCCAGAGACAAAACCTGCCGCGGCCGGACCCAGACCCAGGTATTGCTCGTTGCGCCAGTACTTGAGGTTGTGGCGGCACTCCTTGCCCGGGCGGGCGAAATTACTAAGCTCGTACTGCTCATACCCTGCAGCGCGCAGGGTGTCTCTTCCCAGTTCGTACATGGCCACCACTTCATCGTCATCAGGCAGTTCGATTTCTCCGGCCATTACAGGATGCCATAATGGGGTTTCCGGCTCCACTTGCAGGGAGTAACATGACACGTGATCAACAGCGCTGTCTATCAGGTGGTGCAGACTCTCGGCATAATCTGTCAGGGACTGGCCAGGCAGGCCGTATATGACATCGGCGCTGATATTGTCAAAGCCTGCCTGCCGGGCCTCACGGAAGGTCTCGTTAAACATGGCCAGGTTATGGCTGCGACCAAGAAGAGTCAGCAGCCGATCCTGACTAGCTTGCAACCCGATGCTCAGCCTGTTGACCCCAAGGGCGTGCAGCCCGGAGAGATCAAGCCCGCTGAGGGTGCCCGGGTTGACCTCCATAGAAACCTCGGCATTAGGGCTTAATGGGAAATAGCGACCGCACTCGCTGAGCACCGTCGCTATCTGTTCTGTGCTTAGACAGGAAGGAGTACCGCCGCCAAAAAAGAGCGTTTCCGCATGGCCTGCGTGCAACTCGCCACGCAGGGCTATCTCCTTCACCAAAGCCACTATGTATCGCTCTTTGTCAGTCTCCGACCCGGGGCATGAATAGAAGTCGCAGTAAGCACACTTGCTGAGACAAAAGGGTACATGAACATATACCCCGCGGGGACAATTACTCTTCATTGACCTTGAGGATGGCCATAAAAGCGGCCTGCGGGATTTCCACGCTGCCCACCTGCTTCATGCGCTTCTTGCCGGCCTTC
>DDWC01000130.1 GCA_002345475.1 Firmicutes bacterium UBA2296 | reverse complement strand
GTAAGTGGACAGCCGGAGCATATAAGCCAGGTCGAGGGAGTTTTGCGGGGCATGCTTGAAGTCCTCCGTAGCGGGGGACAGTTGGGCCGAGGCGATGTTACCTACCTTCTGAGATTGGCAGGGGAAGGCAAAAAGGTCCCGGTGCGCGATTACGCCGAGGATGTAGTTGCGTTGACCTTTCGGGGCAAGCAGGTCAAACCTAAAACCATGGGTCAGAAGTTCTACTTTGAAGCCCTGCGCAAGCACGACATTGTCTTTGGCATTGGCCCCGCCGGAACAGGAAAGACCTACGTGGCCATGGCGCACGCCGTCAACTGCCTGAAGACCCGAGAGGTGAGCAGGCTTGTTCTGACGCGACCAGCTGTGGAAGCAGGGGAGAAGCTTGGTTTTCTTCCGGGAGATTTGCAGGATAAAGTTGACCCGTATCTTCGCCCACTCTACGATGCCCTTTATGACATTCTCGGCGTGGAGACTTTCAGCAGGCACATGGAGAAAGGAATCATAGAGGTGGCACCTCTGGCTTACATGCGCGGCCGTACTCTGGATGACGCTTATGTAATACTCGATGAAGCCCAGAACACAACCTCGGAGCAGATGAAGATGTTCCTGACCCGCCTGGGCTTTGGCTCCAGAGCGGTGGTGACAGGCGATCTGACACAGGTGGATTTGCCCAAGGGCCGGGTCTCGGGACTGGAAGAAGCCCGTCACATCCTGTCGGGTGTAGAGGGAATTGCCTTTGCCTATTTGACTCATCAGGACGTAGTCCGTCACGCGCTTGTGCAGAAAATCATCCAGGCTTACGACAGGACTGAACGGGCAGGTGAATAAATGCGCTACTTCAAGGCGGTAATGGCCAGAATGACCAGGCGCACCGGTGTTAAGAGAGGTGCGCTATTTGTGCTGGTTTTTGCCGTTTGCGCGTCTATACTGACAGTTAACCTGATCCCCGAATCGGTGGCTTTGGAAATCGGCCAGGCCAGCCCCAGATATATTGGGGCGCCCCGTCAGATTGAAGACCGTTACACCACCGGCATTCTGCGCCAGGAGGCGGCGAACTCCGTCCCCGAGGTCTTCGAGCAAAATGCCAACATCTATCCGCAAGTACTGCGGGAGCAGGAAGAAGTCCTGACCATGTTTCTCCAGGTGGCGTTGCTGGAGGAGCTTTCTGATGAGCAGAAAATAGAGATACTGGTTCTGGAACTTCCCTATGAGTTCAGCGAGGCGTCTCTCGAGGCGGCGCTGACTCTCGACGATGTGGTGGTGGAGCAGATGCAGGCCGAGCTAGCGCTGGCGCTGGACGGCGTATACCGCCTGGGAATTAAACTTGACGGCCTGGACAACGCGCGCCAGGCGGTGACTGCGCTACTTAACTCCTCGTCGCTGCGGGTGTCGTACAGAGTACTAATGGTGGAACTGGCCCGTAGCACGATGCGTCATAACATGACGCCCAATCCGGCAGCCACCAGGCGTCTGCAGCAGGAAGCGGAGAGCCGGGTTTCACCGGTCATCGTCCAGAAAACACAGAAAATCATCGGACAAGGTGAAGTTGCGACAGAACGGGAGATAACGCTGCTACAGGATTTAGGTCTGCTGCAACAGGGCATTGATTATAAGCTCATTCTGGGTGGAGTTCTTTACGCGTTGCTTTGCCTCATGATCCCAGCCATGTACATGTATTTTCTCAGTCGGGACGTATACAATGACGATCACAGCGTGGCTCTGGTGGGCGTAGTGCTGATGGGTGGCATGTTCTTCGCCTGGGCCGGTTCACTGCTCTCAGGCTTTATCATACCTGTGGCTTCGGTGGGCATACTGCTCACCGCCCTGATTGACGCTCGCATGGGTCTCGTGGGAGGGTTTGCCCTGGCCATGATGGCCGCTGGCCTGGTTGGCTTTGAGTTCCGTTTTGTCATTCTTGCCCTGCTGGGCACTGCCGCCGCCGTTTATGCGGTCACGTCCAAGGGTAACCGTGCAGGGTTGGTTGTGGCTGGTGTGATTGTGGGAACCATCAACGTTGTCACCGTCGGCGCCTTTGGTTTGCTTTTTGGGGCCACAGCAGGGGAGCTGATAACTGACGGGGCTTTAGCTCTGGCGGGAGGCCTTACTGCCTCTATTTTGGCCATAGGTTCGCTTTCATTTCTGGAGAATTCCTTTGCCCTGACCAGCACCGTAAAACTGATCGAGCTGGCCAATCCGCAGCAGGAGCTGCTCAAGAGACTACTGGTGGAAGCTCC
The DNA here is from genome assembly GCA_002345475.1 of Firmicutes bacterium UBA2296. Lineage (GTDB taxonomy): Bacteria > Bacillota > UBA994 > UBA994 > UBA994 > UBA2296. The sequence goes on along the minus strand of DDWC01000130.1, from coordinate 2,752 downwards.
AGGCACCTATCATCACAGCATCATTGTGGCTAACCTGGCGGAGGCCGCGGCGCAGCAGGTTGGCGCGGACGCCTTGCGCGCCAGAGTGGGCGCTTATTACCATGATATCGGCAAGATGACCAGGCCCTATTTCTTCATTGAAAATCAGATCATGATGGATAATCCGCATGACAATTATCCTCCGAATCTCAGCGCTGCCATAATAATCGCCCACGTTAAGGATGGAGTAAAGCTGGCGGAGAAGCACAACGTACCGCCAACCATCGTTGAGATTATACGGGAGCACCACGGGACTTCGAAGGTACAGTACTTCTACAATCGGGCTCTCGCCTCGGGTGAAGCCAGTGAAGCAGACTACACTTATGAGGGGCCGCGACCTCACAGCAAGGAGTCGGCCATTGTTATGCTGGCTGATGTCGTTGAGGCAGCGGTGAGGGCCATTGACGGACCCACGGCCACAAAGATAGCTGAAAGAGTCCGCAAGGTAATAAGAGATAAGCTGTACGAAGGGCAACTGGACAAAAGCGATCTGACCATGCGTGATCTCGAGGCTATAGGTGATGCCTTTATCCGGCATCTTTCCGGAATCTTTCACCAACGCATTGAATATCCCCATAGCAAGAGGGAGGGTTAGTATGCTCATCCTGTGGAGCGACAATCAGGACAAGGTTGCGATACCCGACGTTGACCGGCTTATGGACGACGTTTCCCTGGCTATACCCAGGCACGCTGAGGTGCCGCCGGGTTCGGAAGTCTCGGTTGTACTGGTGGATGACCGTGAGATTGCCAGATTGAATGCTGCCTACCGTCATAAGGAAGGACCCACTGACGTGCTGTCCTTCCCCATTGGCGAGGAGATTCTTGATGAGCAAGGCGTGGCCAGCGGTTTTTTGCTGGGTGACGTGGTGATCTCGGCGGAAAGGGCTGTGTTTCAGGCGAGCGAACTTGGGCACACTCTTGAGCGAGAGTTGGCATTCCTGCTTGTTCATGGGGTGCTGCATCTGCTGGGTCATGAGCATGACGAGGATATGGGTTCCATGGGGACGATAACCGAAGAAATCTTGGCCGGTATAGGCTTGGTTCGCTGAGAGATACCGACTCATGGGAGATGGTCTGGTTTGCATGACAGAGAGGAACTTATTCTTAGGGCAAGGGAATCGCTTGGCCGGGCTTATGCACCCTATTCTGGCTATGCTGTTAGCGCGGCGATTCTGGCGGAGGGCGAGATATTCACCGGTGTGAATGTGGAAAATGCCAGCTATGGTCTGACAATATGTGCCGAGAGGGCTGCCGCCGTGGCTGCTGTAACGGCAGGCAAGCGTCGCTTTGACGCCATCGCTATCGCCGTAGGGAAGGGCCGTGCCACTCCCTGTGGTGCCTGTCGCCAGTTTCTCAGGGAGTTCGGCCTGAACTACCCTGTATATCTGGTAGCCGAAGATGGCATAGTGACAACTTTTACTTTGGAGGAGCTTCTGCCCGAGTCCTTCGGGCCAGAGTTTCTGGATATGGAGGGACGAGATGACTTATAAATCTGGATTTGTGGCGGTAGTCGGACGCCCCAACGTGGGCAAGTCCACGTTGCTGAATAAATTGCTGGGCGAAAAAGTCCTTATTGTGAGCGATAAGCCGCAGACAACCAGAAATAAGATTCGCTGTATCTACAGTGTGCCTGGAATGCAGGCTGTGTTCCTGGATACGCCAGGCATTCACAAACCTCACCACAAACTGGGTGACCGACTGGTAGACAGCGCCGTGAACAGCCTGCAGGAGGTGGATCTTGTCTGGTTCGTGGTGGAACCGGACCTGAGCCCCGGTGGCGGCGACAGGTTTATTATAGACCATTTTTCGCCACGGACGCCTGTGGTGTTGGTTGTAAACAAGGCAGACACCATGCGTGAGGAACTGCGAGATTCGATAACCGAGGCCTATAAGGCATTGTACCCATTCGCGAGGGTGGTATTCACTTCGGCTTTACACGGCGAGGGCATTGCGGAACTGCTAGAGCATCTGGCCGAGGTACTCCCGGAAGGGCCACAGTATTACCCGGAGGATATGGTGATAGATCAGCCTGAGCGTTTTGTCGTGGCCGAGATTGTGCGCGAGAAGATTATGCAGCTGACAAGGGACGAAATACCCCATTCCTGTGCCGTTCTGGTGGAAAGCATGCGCGAAGAAGAGACTATTGTCCACATCGACGCTACCATCTACATCGAAAAGGACTCGCAGAAGGGTATCGTAATCGGCAAGAGCGGGAGCATGTTGCGTGAAGTTGGAACTCAGGCTCGCAAGGAGATTGAAGACTTGCTGGGTAGTAAGGTGAACCTGCAGTTGTGGGTGAAGGTCAGAAAAGACTGGCGCAACAAGGAGCAGGACCTGCGAATGCTGGGGTATGAACAGAAGAAATAGGAGGTCCGACATGAATAAAACTGCAGTTGCCAAGTTAATAGACCACACAATACTAAAACCGGATGCAACCAGTGCGGACATAGTGCGCTTATGCGAGGAAGCCAACACTTACGGGTTTAAGGCAGTGTGCGTTAATCCGTGCCATGTTGTGCTGGCCCGCAATACAGCCGCGGATGATATAGAAGTGGCCTGTGTGGTAGGGTTTCCCCTCGGCGCCACGGACACAGATATAAAGGCTCTTGAGGCTGCACGCGCCGTGAGCCTCGGTGCCAGCGAAATCGACATGGTCATGAACATCGGCTGGCTGAAGGATGGCATGGACGAGTTTGTTCTGGGCGACATCCTG
>DDWC01000139.1 GCA_002345475.1 Firmicutes bacterium UBA2296 | reverse complement strand
AGGTACGTATGGGCATTATCGAAGGGCGTATCGGTGGCGTCATAGGCGGTTTCGACCTGAGAGCACAACAGGAAGCAGACCGCATCACCGGCAGGATAGGCGGTATGTTGCGGGGCGGGAACATCGACCTGGTATCTGATGGCAATGTCATCACCGGGCGCCTTGGTGGAGTGATCTATGGACAGAGCGTTGAGCTCAGGGTTTCCGAGGGACTTATCACAGGGCGGATCGGTGGAGGCGTCATCGGGCGCGACGTATACCTTGAGCAGCGAGGACCCAAGTTTTTTGGACGAACCGGGGGCCCAGCCATCGGTTTCAGCTGCGAACTGGATTTCGACAGTTCCCGGAGCATACTGTCCGGCCGTCTCGGTGGTCCGGTCATCGGGCATAGCATCGACATAAGTGTCTCAGGAATGGCACCTATTTACGCCGCTCTGCTGGCGGTGCTCACCTATCATTATTACCAGTTTACTACGAGATCAAACGGCGCAAGCCAGGGAGGCAGATAGGAATGCCAAAGATTGAGATCTCTCAGATCATCTCCTTGCTGGAAAAGGAAGTGAGGCCGGCCATGGGTTGTACCGAGCCCGCGGCTGTGGCTCTGGCCTGCGCTTACGCGGCGAGAATGTGCGACGGCGAAATAGAATCGGTGGAAGCCCTGGTAGACCCTAATGTCTACAAGAATGGGATGGGGGTCTATGTGCCAGGGGCCAATATGACTGGTCTTCGCATTGCAGCGGCGCTTGGTGCTGTCATTGCACAACCGGATCTGGAGCTGCAGGTGCTTGGTGCCGTGACACCGGAACTGCTCGCCTCTGCTTTGCGCCTGGTTGAAGAGGGACGAGTCTGTGTCAGGCCCGAAGGAGACTTCGGCCAACTTAAGATATTTGCCAAAGTCAAAACGGGCAACCACGAGGGTACAGCCACCATCAGTGGATCCCACACCAATCTCTCGGCATTGTTTCAGGATGGTCAGGAAATATACAGCAAACCGGTTTCAGAGCGAGCCCTGCCGGAACTCAATTGGTTTCGCAATGTAGAGGTGCGCGACCTGGTTAGCTCTGTCTCAGGTTACGGTAGTGAACTCGACTTCCTGGTCGATTTGGCAGAGCAGAACTACATGGTTGCTCTCCAGGGAATTAAGGACAATCTTGGTGTCGGCCTCGGACACGCCATCAGAAAACTCATGGAAGAAGGTCTCATCGGGAGAGACCTGGCGAACTGTGCGATGTTACACACTGCCGGTGCCTCAGACGCGAGAATGTCCGGACTCCCGGCCACAGTGATTGCGACCAATGGCAGCGGTAACCAGGGTATCACTGCCAGCGTCCCTTTGTATGTGGCCGCGGGAGAAAGGGCAGTGAAGCGGGAACGTCTGGCAGAAGCTCTGGCCATCAGTCATCTGATGACTATTTATGTCAAACTGCAAATCGGGAAACTTTCGGCTAGTTGTGCCTGCGCCATGGCTGCCTCGGTGGGGGCTGGGTGCGGACTGGCTTATATGTTTGATTACGGCATGGAGGCCATCGAAAACACCGTCGGCATGCTGGCGGCAAACTTAACCGGGATGATTTGTGACGGCGCCAAAGTCAGCTGTTCCTTCAAGCTGGCTACAGCAGCCTGCACAGCGGTGCAGACAGCCCTGTTCGCTGGCAAGGGGATATCGGCACCTTCCGGAGATGGAGTGCTGGCGTCGTCACCTGAAGCGACCATCCGAAATCTCGGCATGGTTTCTACCTACGGTATGCGCGAGACGGACCGGGTCATACTGGATCTTATGTGTGAGAAGAACGAAGCAAAGTAAAGAGACTTGTAAAGAGAAGAGGATATCACCCCGGCGACTGTGAGCCAGGTGATATCCTCTTCTCTTTACATGATTATCTGGCAGCAGGGGGTAGCCCCAGGCGCATGCTGTGCGTCTCGATGACAGAATACGCAGCGACGCGCTTTGTAGCTAATCAACTCTACGTCAGGAGCCAGGAAGCCTTCTTTTGTCGGTTCCTTTTTCATCAGGTCCGTACTGAGATACTTCTTGTTATCATCGGAAAATACCGTGACGACAGCCTTGCTCGCACCCATGGCACTTTGCACCTTCAGCGCCGCCAGAAAATTTCCGCCCGAGGAGATGCCCACACCCAGACCTAATTGTGCGGCCAGCTTCTGCGCCATGATAATCGCATCACCATCGTCAATATCGATTATCTCGTCAAGCTCATTAAGGCGGACAATTTCCGGGATAAACTCATCCGAGATGCCCTGAATACGATGGTGTCCCACTTTGTGTCCTGTGGACATGGTGGGGGAGTTGCTCGGTTCCATGGGGTGTATTTTTATGGCAGGCTGTTTTTCACGCAGGTAGCTACCGATTCCCATAATCGTCCCTCCGGTGCCCACCCCAGCAACGAAAGCGTCGGGGGACCTGCCCTGATTGGATAGCTGCATCCATATCTCCGGTCCAGTGGTCAGGTAGTGCGCTCCCGGGTTGTCCTTGTTGGAAAATTGTCGGGGGAGGAAACTGTTATCCAGCGACAAGGCCAGCTCTTCTGCCATGGCAATACTGCCGAGAAACCCTCCCTGCTCCTTGCTTACCAGCTCAATGTCTGCTCCAAAGCTCCTGATCAGGTTCATGCGCTCGCTGCTCAGCCAGTCTGGCATGTAAATGGTAACGGGATGCCCCAGCGCGCGGCCCACCGCCGCAAAAGCAATCCCGGTGTTGCCACTGGTTGCCTCGATGATTCGGGCTCCCGGGTGTATTCGGCCTTCTTCATAGGCGCGTCGCAGTATATGCAGCGCCATGCGATCCTTAATGCTGCCGGTAAGATTATAATGTTCTGCTTTGACGTAGAGCATTCTCTCTTCGCCCAGATAGGTGAAGCGTACCTCAAGCAACGGGGTCCTGCCGATCATGCAGGACAGATAATTGAACTTCTCTTGCAGCGCTTCATGCATCGATATCATCTCCTCATTGAGCTTAACCCGCGCAACTGTTAACCTGACTTACTGCTACCATTATCCCTTCTTTGTCCAGCCGCTGTAAAGCGATGCGCCGGCAGTTTGTGGCCTTTTGTGCCTGGTTTTTTTGATAAGTCGAAGGAGTGCGCCTTTCGCTTGGCGAAATATTAACAGGTAGGAGGTGAAAGATGACAGTAGGTGTCAGGATATTTGGTGGCTTGCAACGCTTTACCCGCGGAGTCGCGGAGTTGACCCTTGACATGAACCCGGGAGCTACCGCCTGGGACGTTGTCATCCGGTTGGGCATACCCGATAACGAAGTCTGGTTTGCCGCCGTCGGGGGCGTCAGAGTTCCCCGGGAGCACTTGCTGAAGGATCATGACAGGGTAGATATTTTTGCCCCCGTCGGGGGCGGCTAGGAGGAGTAAAATGGAATTTGGTTTCCAGAATCGAATACTGAGGGTGAATTTGAGCACCGGAGACATAGCGGTGGAATCACCCGGAGCAGCATTTTTCCGCAAGTACGTCGGCGGAAGGGCGCTGGTTTCGTACTATCTCTACAACGAACTTGCCCCGGGAGTTGACCCCCTTGGACCGGAGAACAAACTGATCTTCGCCGGAGGGGTTCTGACAGGTACACCCTTTATTGGCGGCGGTCGCAATAGCGTTGGCGCGAAGTCGCCATTGACAGGGGCGTACGGTGACTCGGAGTCTGGTGGGTACTTTGGCGCCGAGTTGCGCAGGGCCGGCTACGATGCTCTGATTATCGAAGGACAGTCCAGCAAACCGGTCTATATCTCAATTATCGACGACAAAGTAGAGATAAAGGACGCTTCGCACTTGTGGGGCAAGTTGACGGGAGACGTGCAGAAGGCCATTCAGGCCGAGAATGAGCAACCGCGCATGCGGGTAGCTCAGATAGGTGTGGCCGGTGAAAATCTGGTCAAGTACGCTTGTATCACTAATGACCTGGCCCATTTCTACGGGCGAAGCGGCATGGGCGCCGTGATGGGATCCAAAAGGCTCAGGGCAGTGGCCGTTAAGGGCAGCCGCCCTCCAAAAATAGCTCAGCCCGAAAAGCTACAGGAGATCAACAAGTTTATGGCAGAGAACTGGCCGGTAATGGCGGCCAGCCTGCATGAGCATGGCACGACCGCCATTGTCATGGCACTCAATGCCGCAGGAGGTCTGCCAACACGCAACTTCCAGGAAGGCTTCTTTGCCGGTGCAGAGAACATCAGCGCACAACGCCTCAAGGAGACCATACTGCAGGGCGGTGAAGGCTGCTTTGCCTGCCCCATAAGGTGTAAGCGAGTGGTCAAATCAGCGGGCGAAGTAGACATAGACCCCATTTACGGTGGCCCCGAATACGAAACCCTGGCTGCACTGGGGTCAAATTGCGGCGTCGATGATCTCCTGATGGTGTCCAAGGGTAACGAGTTGTGTAACTCGATGGGCCTTGACACCATTTCCACCGGAGTCTCCATCAGCTTTGCCATGGAATGCTTTGAGAAGGGTTATCTCTCTGCCGAGGAAATCGGTTATGACTTGCCCTTTGGCGATGGCCCGGGCATGGTGCGAATGATTGGCCAGATTGCTCGCCGCGAAGGATTTGGGGCCGTCTTGGCTGAAGGAGCCCGCGCTGCCAGTCATAAACTTGGCGAGGCAACATACGACCTGGCCATGGAGGTCAAAGGACAGGAGATTCCTATGCACGAGCCGCGGCTTAAGGCGGCCCTGGGGGTCGGTTATGCGGTTTCTCCCACTGGTGCAGATCACTGCCACAACCTGCATGACACTGCCTACGCCCAGGAAGGAGCGGGGCTAGACTCTATGCGTCCTCTGGGGATGACAGGCCCGCTTCCCGCAGACGAGCTGTCCACAGCTAAGGCTCGCATGCTGGTTGCCACTACCACCTGGCGGTATTTCGCCAACTGCGCAGAGTTCTGCCAGTTTGTCCCGTGGACACCGACTCAGCTGGTGGAAGCCGTGGGAGCAGCAACGGGGTGGAATTTCAGTATGCTGGAGTTGTCAGACGTTGCAAGAAGAGCTATGACACTGCCGCGTCTTTTCAACCTGCGCGAAGGGCTGACGGCCAAGGACGATTACCTGAAGCCACGATTCTTTGAAAAGCTGACTGAGGGACCTCTGGCAGGCGTGGCTCTTGACAGGGAAGCCTTTGACCGGACGCAGGCAGATTATTATGAGATCATGGGTTGGGACAAAGAGGGCAGGCCGCTGCCCGGTACTCTCAAAGCGCTTGGCCTGGAATGGACCCTTGAATAGGAAAGGTGGTAAATTGATGACCAAAAAGAGATTGGTTGAAATCGAAGATATCCTGGCTCTCAAGTTTGTGGGGGATCCGCAGATTAAGGGAGACATGGTGCTTTACACCGTAACCACAATGGACGAAGCTAAGAATGGCTACAACAGTGTCATCCGGTTGCGCGAACTGAAATCGGGGACAGACTGCCAGTTCACGGTGCCTCCCGTCAATGAAAAGACCATTCGTGAACATACACCAAGATGGTCGCCGGACGGACAGAAGATCTTCTTTCTTTCCAACCGTAACGGGAGAGAACAGCTATTCGTGATCGGTGCGAATGGCGGTGAAGCCAGGCAGATCAGCGATGTCAAGGATGGTATCGTCAACCCCTCCTGGTCCCCGTGCGGCAAGTTTATTGCCTTTGGCATGAAGGAGCCCAAGACCGAAGAGCAAAAGAATCCTGATGTTAAGTACATCCGTCGTCTTCGCCACAAGATGAATGGTGTTGGCTTCATGGACGAACGCCGCAGACACATCTGGATTCTGGACGTTAACAGCGGAGAAGTCAGCCAGGTGACCAAAGGTGATTTCGATGTGGTCACCCCTGCTTGGACTCCCTGTGGCAGCAAGTTCGTGTTTGCCACCAGCGTAGAACCCGACGCCGATCTGCGTTATATCCCGGACATATTTGCTGTTGACAAAGATGGCGGCAATATGGTCAAACTGACATCCGGCCTTGGCCCTTCAGGTAGCCCTTCGGTATCACCCTGCGGCAAGTACCTGGCATATGTGGGCCATGAGCAGGGTGAAAAGGGTTATCCTGATCCGAAACTGTACGTCTTGCCCTTAACCGGTGGAGAACGGGTCGACCTGACGGCGAATTTCCCAAGACCTCTGGGCAGCGGTGTGGGTTCAGACGCTCGCGCTGACAGGGGTAGCGCCGAGCCGGTATGGAAGGAAGACAGTAGCGGTCTGTACTTTGTCGCCACAGTGGGTGGGGACGCCAACATCTTCTTTGCCTCATTGGACCAGAAGGTTTTCGAGGTTACCAGCGGGGAACAGAGTGTGACTTCATTCACTGTCGAGGCTGGCAATCTGGTATGCGTCATAAACCAGGTGGACAACCCTGGCGACATTTTCTCTGTTTCGGGCGGCGTTTCCTCGCGTCTGACAAACGTCAACGAGGATTTCCTGGCGGGTCTTAAGATAAGCATGCCAGAACGCTTGCAGTTTAAGAGCACCAACGATGCCGAAGTGGAAGGATGGATTCTGCCTCCTGTCGA
>DDWC01000036.1 GCA_002345475.1 Firmicutes bacterium UBA2296 | reverse complement strand
ATGGGTAAGCCCATATTATACAGCATGGGTAATCTTCTCTTTCATCCCTACGACCCCGAGGCCAGAGAAAGCTTTGTCGCCACCCTTTCCTTTGACAACCAGGGTATTGTAGAAGCTACCCTGCATCCCATACTGATGCATGACGGAACCACTTCGCTCCTGAGAGGAAATGAAGCCGATAATGTGTTACAATTAATAACAGATAGATCTGCGGCTCTGGGAACGCGACTGACGCGGTTGGGTGATACTCTCACTATCGCTCTTCACGAAGACTAACCCATGGGTCGCGCCATTTCACTCCCTGGAGGGATCACAATGCTTGAAAAAGACAAATTGATGCGCCTCAATGAGCTAGCTCAACGGCAGAAAGAAGGCGGTTTGACGCCTTCTGAGGCTATAGAGCAAAAGAATCTGCGCAACGCCTATGTCAAGGCATTTCGCGGCAACATGGAAGCTCAACTGAAATCCATGGGCATGGAGAGGAAAGTCCACACCGGAGGGAAAAACTGCCAGTGTGGCTGTGCCCTTAAACACTAGACCCACCAATCGTTGCCGCGAACAGCAAAGGGGCCGGAAAACGCGTTAGCGTTCCCGGCCCCTTTGCTGTTCGCGGCCCCTATCGGGACAACTTTGTCATCTATGCTTTACTGACAGCAGCAATCCGTCTTGATGGGTTGACCATTGATCAAGACGCACCAGGGTTTGCCAGATATCTCAAAGGGATGTCCGTCAAAAATGGCAATGTCAGCATCCTTGCCAACCTCGATGCTTCCGACCCTGTCGGCGATGCCCACGATTTCTGCGGCGTTAATGGTGATAGCCCTGAGAGCCGCTTCCTCACTCATGCCTGAGGCAACAGCCATGCCGGCCATGATGGGCAGAGAAGAAAGGGGAACCACAGGAGAGTCAGTGGTGATTGCTACCTTGACTCCGGCCTTGTCCAGGATAGCAGGCGTTTCGAAAGTCTTGTTCTTGAGCTCGAACTTGGTGCGGTGGCCGAAACTGGGGCCTATGACAGCCGGCAGACCTTCCTTGACCAGATAATCAGCGATCAGGTGGCCTTCAGTGCAGTGTTCGAGGGTGATATCCACATTGAACTCGCGGGCAATACGAATCGACGTGAATATATCGTCCGCTCTGTGAGCGTGGGCCTTGAGAGGGATCTCTCGGCGCAGGACCGGTAACAATGCCTCTGATTGTACATCCAGTGTGGGCAACTTGCTGGCGTCGTCTCCTGCACGCTCAATAGCCTCCAGGTAACGTTTGGCCTTCTGCAGAGCCTCACGCATGACAGCGGCGGTGCCCATGCGGGTGCTGGGCTGCTTCTTCTGCCCGCTGTAAACGCGCTTGGGGTTCTCGCCAAAGGCGCACTTCATAGCTATTGGATCCTTGATAATCATGTCGTCAATGCGGTCACCGATGGTCTTAATGGCCACAAAGGTTCCGCCGATGACGTTGGCGCTACCTGGACCGGTGGCGCATGAAGTGACTCCCGCTTCACGGGCTTCCTTGAAGGTCACATCCATGGGGTTGATGGCGTCGATAGCTCTCAGGTTGGCAGTGACTGGAGCGGTCATTTCGTTCCCGTCGTCCCCTTCGAAACCTATGGAGTCTTCCCACATCCCCAGGTGGCAGTGTGCGTCGACAAATCCGGGGAACACGTTTCTGCCCCCTGCATCGATAACCTTTGCTCCAGCGGGTGCCGTGATATCCTTGGCTACCTCCGCGATTTTACCATCCTTGATAAGGATGCAACCGTTCTCCAGCGCCGGTCCAGTCGCGGTGTGAATCTTTCCGTTCTTAATCAGAATCATTCTTTCTCCTCCTTTGTTCAACTAGACGCTACCATTTTTACTTCGCCAGAGATTGTAGATTCCCTGCCTTCAGGTTAAATGGGCGACAGCTTGAATCTCCACAAGAGCGCCGTAGTGCAGCTCTTTAACGGGAACAACAGCTCGGGCAGGGGGGACAGAAGTATCACCCAGGTAAGCCTGGTAGGTCTGGTTGACCTCCGGCCAATAGTCGATGGACGTGATGTAGACTGTCACCTGAACCAGATCCCGTATGCTCCCTCCCGCAGCTTCCAGGATTGCTGTGACGTTGTCCATTGTCTGTTTTGTCTGCTCAGCAGCAGTTCCTGTAACCAGCTTTCCGGCGCTGGTAATGGGGAGTTGTCCAGAAATGAAGAGAAACTGCCCGGCCCTCACGGCTTGTGAATAGAAGCCGCCGGGAGCGGGGGCTCGATCTGTGAAAATTGCATCCATAGTCTACTTTCCTCCCTCTATTTTACTCTCAGCTTCGCCTGAACTCATGTTTAGGGTAATCAGAGTAATCTCCGCAGGGGACATGAAGCGAATAGGCACTTTTGTGTACCCCAATCCGCGATTAATGTATAGCCAGGTGTGGCCTTCACGAGAGAGGCCTTCCACCAGTCTGCGCGGGAATAACATGCCCGTGGCATTAGTCACGGCTCCGATCAGCGGCAACTTTATCTGCCCGCCGTGGGTATGTCCCGCCAGAACAAGAAACACCTGCGGGGGCAGGGTGTTTTGCCTGTGAACAAACCACGACGGAGAATGGGCAATACAGATGGTCGGCTCTTGTGGCGCCGAAAACAGGGCCGCCTTAAGATCGTCATGGCCAGAAGCCGGATCGTTGACTCCTGCCAGGCATAGCTTGGCCCCTGCCTTCTCAATAACTACGTGGCTGTTTGCCAGGACATATGCGCCGCACTCGCTTAGCAGGGAGGATAGTTTACTCCACCCCGCCCGGTGGTCGTGATTGCCACTGACGGCATATGTCGGTGCTAGCTCGGACAGTTTGCGCAGCATCGGCCGGAGTCGCTCTGCCTGTAGCGGATGAGAATTGACATAATCGCCTCCGAGACAGATTATGTCGGGCATAAAATGCGAAATTTCCCGAAAAGCCTCACCGGCAGGTTCAAGGGTCCGGCCGTGAAAGTCTGTCAGCAAAGCGATGCGAAACCCCGAAAACTCGCTGGGCACTTGCTGGGAAGAGATGATGACCTTTTCTATACTTATTCTGCGGCTGGCGCGCCAGATATAGAAGGCGCTGAACACCTTAGAAAAAGATGCCAGCAAAACAAGTCTGCGGATAAGTTCCAGGAGTCGCGCCCAGGTTACTAGCAGAACCTCACCTCCTCACTCTCTGTGCAATATATAGTGTAATTAAGGGTACGACAAAAAGCAAAGCAAAAGAGTCCCGTAACAGATACAGAGGGCAGGCGCAGGCCTGCCCTCTGTATCTTTGTCACACGCGAATGTATTTCCAATGCCCAGATTTGAAGCGGTAACTTATGAACAGAGACCTGCCTACCTGGTCCAGAGCCATCGCAACCCAGGCTCCCCATAGGCCCCATCCGAAGACCTGTATAAAGAGGGTGGCCAGCAGAACCCGCCCTACCCATATCCCCAGGAATGTCGAATAGAGAGGCCATCTGGTGTCACCGGCACCTCGCAGTCCTCCTGCCAGAATAAACTGTGTTGATTGGAGCGGCTGAACCAGAGCGATGATGCGCAGCGACAGGGCAGCCTGCCTGATTACCTCAGGGTCATTACTGTAGAGGGACGCTATTTGGGCCCCGAAGAAGAAGAACACCAGGGACATCCCTGTGGCGACATATCTTCCGTAGCGGCGTGCTTCATAACCGCAGCGCTCTGCCAGTTTGGGGTCCTTCGCACCCAGGCTTTGTCCCACCAGAGTAGTGGCCGACATGCCGAAAGCCTGACCCGGCATAAACGACAGCGATAGCACGTTCAGGCCAATCTGATGCGCGGCAAAGGTCGCTGTGCCCAGGGACGCCACTACGCGGGCAAAGACCACCTGGCCGCCGCGCAGAACAAACTGCTCCAGTGCGGCATTGCTGCCAATCTTTGAAATCCTTTTAATAATAGTCCAATCAAAGCGCCAACGGTCAGAAAGCTTGAAGGCAATAATTCTCTTCCCGCTGAAGAGGACAAAGGTGAAAATGGCCATAGCCACAACTCGGCTGAAGGTCGTGGCCAGGGCTGCGCCGGCAACCCCGAGGCGAGGGAAACCAAAATGGCCAAATATGAGCAGGTAGTTTCCTGTCACGTTGATCACGTTAGCCACCATGTTGATTTTCATTGGGGTCTTTGTATCCCCGGAACCCCTTAGCACGGCGCCAAACGACATGGCCAGCGTGCTAAAAAACAGACCCAGACCAACAATGCGGAAGTAGATGGTCCCGACTTCCAGCACATCTGGACCGGCGTTCATGAAGCGGAGCACGTAGGGAGCCGAGAAATAAGCCAGGCTGCTTACCGCCAGGCCCATGAGGACCGTTATCATGAAGCTCTGGCGTGCTGCGTCGGTGGCTCCCTTCAGGTCCTTGGCCCCAATGGAGCGAGCCACGATGGCTGTTGTGCCAACGTTTAACGCCATAAACACGGCCATGGCAAAGAACATGGGCTGGTTTGTTAAACCGACGGAGGCGATTGCGGCAGGCCCTATGCGTCCCACCATGATCATGTCGGCCATGGATACCAGGCTGATGAGCATCATCTCCACCAAAGCCGGCCAGGCCAGTGTGAGAACCTTATTTCTTAATCCCTCCGCACTTAGCTCTGCGGGGCGAGGTAATTTCTCGGTTAGGGTGGATGTTGACATTGGGTTACCAGCTTTCGTGCAGAAATTTGTACTACTCTCGAAATTTTAGCACGTCAACCGAAGCCGGTCAACTTGCCGTTGTCATGGAAGTCCCGGGAATGAGAAATGACCACCCGGATTACTCTTCGGGTGGTCTTAATAATCCAAGTCCTGACAAGGAGGACCAGCCTATAACACTGGCATAACTTTGGGATTACGGACGGGCCAGCGAGATCATGGTGCGCAATCCCTGAAAGGCTGTCAGGTAGTCAGAACCTGTGAACTCTACGGTTCGTCCGTCAACCCGCAGCGAGCCTGGCAGGAAACATGCTGCGTCTGCCATGCCGGCATTTGCGAACTCCAGTCGCATGGTCACCGGTGTGTCAAACACCAGCGGCTTCGTCGCGGGCTTCTCCTTTAGTACTTGCTCTGTCCGGTAGCGAATCAGTTCAACGGCCTTTTCGGGATGCAGGTTCCTGGCGCTGTAGCGGGTGATGGCGTGTTTAACTATCACTGCTTCGACCGGGCCGAGCAACTCCTTGGCCTCTCCGGCCAGACAATCATCACCGGACACCAGCACTACCGGGACTCCAAAGTGCCCGGCCAGTCCTGCGTTGATGCCGGTTTCTCCACACAGGGTGCCGTTGATCCAGACGTTGCTCACTACCCCGCCGCTTATGGTATGGGAGAGAATGCCCGGACTGTACATGCGAGCGTGGTAGCCAATAAACAGAGCAGCGTCAAAGTCTGCAGAAATACCCTCCATCATCATAAAAGGTTTGGGTGTTCCCAGAATCACCTGGGCATCGCGATGGATTTCCTGAGGGAATAAGTTGTTCATGCCACCGTGAGAATCGTTGACCACCACTTCGGTCGCTCCGGCAGCCAGTGCACCCTCAACAGCGGCGTTCACCTCTGCCGTCATCTGTCTACGTCCCTGGTCATAGGATTTGCCCTGCGGACCGGTGCTGTCCTGGTTTACGATACAGCAGATTCCTTCGATGTCGACGCTGATAAATACTTTCATCTGAAACTTCGCCTCCCGTTACATTCTGTCTATTCTTCTTCCACAGGCTGGAGGTTATTCCTGCCTGGCAGTTATAATGGATGTGAGGTGATCTGTATGCGCATACGCGACCCCGTTCATGGCGACATCCTTCTGCCCGACTTTGCCCGAGACTTGCTCGATACAGAGGCAATGCAAAGACTGCGCGGCATACGCCAGCTGGGATTCGCCCATCTGGTTTATCCGGGCTGTGTGCACACCCGATTCGATCACAGCCTCGGCACAGCTCACACCGCTCTGGCACTCTTTCGCGCCGCTTCGGGTTACGGAGAGGGCAACGAGGTTGAGGCTCTCGTTTGCGCAGCCTTGTTACACGACATAGGACATATTCCCTTTGGTCACACCCTGGAGGATGAGTTCCACCTTTTCGCCCGCCATGACAGCCGCGAGCGTCTGTGGCAGGCATTGCAGCAGCATGACATAAAGGCCGTTTTGGTGCGGGAAGGCCTTTTTCGACTGGTCAGCGACATTCTCCTGCACGATTTGCCTGCCAACCAGGCTTATCTGGGGGAGATGATCAGCAGCACTATCGACGCCGATGTTCTGGACTATTTGCGGCGTGATGCCTACTTCGCCGGGCTGGTTCACAATTATGACGACCGTGTACTGGCCAATTTCACCATCGATCAAGGCCAGCTTGTCTACCGACTGATGAGCAAGGGACTGATGCGTCAGGATGCCCGCAGTGAGCTGCTGCACCTGCTTCGGCTACGCTATTACCTCACAGAGCGGGTGTGTTTCCATCACACCAAGATAGGAGCGGGAGCCATGCTGGCAAAGCTCGTTGGCCGCTTGGGGCTCGCACTGTCGGAGATGCAGGAGATGGGTGATGATCTCTTGCTGCACAGTCTTGTGGCAAGGGCAGCAAAGGTCAACGACGAACACAGTCTGCGCCTCGCCCTTGCTCTGCGCTCTCGACGCCTTTATAAGAGGAGCTATGTTTCTTCGGCTCACGATCATCACGCCGGCTTTTGGGCAAATAGGGTCGAGACAGAGAGGAGTCTGGCACGACTTGCCGGTGTCCATGAAACAGAAGTCTGTGTCTTTCTCGGCCCCCTGGGTTCTTTCAAAGAGGCCGACATAGCGGTATCCACAGTCTCAGGCATCACCCCGTTCAGACAGTTACCTGAGCTTGAACTCTCGGCTCTCTTCGCCGAGTACCAGCGCCTGTGCCGTTTTTACGTGTTTGCGCCACAGGAACACTGCGAGAAAGTGAAGACAGCTGCGGAAGAACTGTTCGCGTGCACCAGCGAGTTCTCGCGGCGCTGATTGCCCGCATTCAGGAGCATAATCAGAATATTTCGCCATTAGTTTAATCTTGTTGACGAATAACATGTGCTTTGGTAAGATTTATGATAGAGATTTCGGCTACCGAAATGATATCGTGTCATAATAACCAGGAGGTGTTTTGCCCATGCCGAACAAAGAACTTGATCAAAAACAGGTTGCTGACGTGGAAGTGCTGCTTCGCACCGTGAGTGTTATCGTCAAGAAGCGCGGCCGCGAAATGTTGGCCGACACGGACATCACTCCGCCTCAGTTCAACGCACTGCTCACCCTGATCAACGCAGGCACTCTGACCATCGGCGAACTGGGCGAGCGCATGTTTTTGGCATGTAGCACCGCCACGGACCTGGTAGATCGCATGGAGCGCAATGGTCTCGTCATGCGTGAGCGCGACACCACTGACCGCAGAGTAATCAGACTCAAGGTATTAGACAAAGGTCACCAGATTATCGATGAAGTCATAGCCACCCGGCGCAAGTATCTCAGCACTGTTCTCTCAAAGATTTCTACTGAGGAAGTTGAGAGCATGATAACCGCCCTCAGCCATCTCGTGGAACTTATGACTCAGGAAGAGGTAAGCTGACAAAGTGCATAAGCCTGCCAAGCAGGCTTTTTTTTGTGGTAAGATTGGCATAGAAACCCTCGGCCCAGTTGCCGTTGCAGAAGGAAAGGGGATTGCTGTGACACCTTTGTTAGGCTACCTGATGATTTTCGTGGCTCGCGTTGTTGATGTTTCGCTGGCAACGGTGCGAGTGCTTTTTGTTTTCCGGGGTCGCAAAGTAGAGGCTTCGATCATCGGTTTTTTTGAGGTCCTCATTTTCGTGACCGTATTGGGGAGAGTGGTGACCAGTCTCGACAATCCTCTGAACGCCCTGGCTTACGCCGCAGGTTTTGCCACAGGCAGTTTATTGGGTGGTTTTGTAGAGGAAAAGCTGGCTTTTGGGCACGTGGCCACGCAAATAATATCCAAAGAACGCGAAGCGCAAATTCGTGATGCCGTACGCGAAGCGGGATACGGCCTCACCGTTATGCATGGCGAAGGGCGCAGCGGACCACGCAATGTTTTAATGGTAATCTCGCGGCGCAAAGATGTTTCTCGACTGATAAGCATCGTAGATGAAATGGATGAACATGCGGTGGTGGTCATGACAGATGCGCGTCGGACCATTCGGCCGTTCCAGAGCCCCATGGGGATACGAAAGATCAAATAACGTTAACGAGAGAATCCGGAGGTTTAAAGCATGAGAATAGATGAACGTTCGCCCGTGGACCTGCGCGAGATAAAAGTAACCCGCGACTACATAAGTAGCGCCATGGGCTCCGTGTTGATCGAGTTTGGGCGCACCCGAGTAATATGTGTAGCTTCTGTGGAGGACAA
Source organism: Firmicutes bacterium UBA2296 (assembly GCA_002345475.1). Classification (GTDB taxonomy): domain Bacteria; phylum Bacillota; class UBA994; order UBA994; family UBA994; genus UBA2296. The sequence continues at coordinate 1,890 of DDWC01000036.1, read as the reverse complement.
GGTGCCTCCGTTCATGCGTGGTGAGGGCAAGGGATGGATTACCGCCGAATACAGCATGCTTCCAGCGGCGACTCTGGTTCGCTCGCAGCGGGAGAGCACCAAGGGCCGAGTGGGGGGGCGCACTTATGAGATTCAAAGGCTCATCGGCAGGTCCCTGCGCAGCGTGGTAGATCTTTCGCTGCTGGGTGAACGAACCATCTGGGTCGACTGTGACGTCATTGAGGCCGATGGAGGCACCAGGACAGCCTCAATCACCGGGGCTTTTATCGCCCTGTGTGATTGCATCGCCAGGTTGATGACCTCAGGAGCTATAACAACGTCCCCCGTCACGGATTACCTGGCGGCGATTAGTGCCGGTATCTGCGACGGCGAAGTGAGGCTCGACCTGTGCTATGTTGAAGACGCGGGTGCCGACGTGGACATGAACGTTGTGATGACCGGTGCCGGAGAGTTTGTGGAAATACAGGGCACCGGAGAGGAAGCGACTTTTTCTCGCGGTCAGCTTGACGCCCTACTCTCTGTCGCCGAGCACGGCATACGTCGTTTACATACACTGCAGCGGGAAGTACTGGGTGAGGTTGCCGAGATAATCGGTGTTAAGCAGTCATGATCTCGTTAGTGCTGGCCAGCGGCAACCCGGGCAAGGCGAGGGAGTTCCGAGCCGCACTGGGAGACAGCGTTCAGCTCAGCCTGATTACCGATTATGTTCCCGACTTCAGTGTGGTGGAAGACGGCGACACCTTTCATGAGAACGCCCGAATAAAGGCAGAAGCTGCCTGTAATTTCACGGGCTTGCCAGCCCTGGCTGACGACTCCGGCCTGTGCGTCTATTATCTGGGTGGAGAACCCGGCGTGCGTTCGGCAAGATACGCCGGCGAAACTGCTGGGGACGACGACAACAACCTGTTGCTGCAGCAGCGCATGCAAAACGCCCGCAGCAAACGAGGGGCCCATTTCGTAAGCGCTGTGTGCCTTAAGGTGCCCGGGCAACCGCCGCGTTTTGCCACGGGGATGGTTTTTGGCACCATACTGGCAGGACCAAAGGGACACAACGGTTTCGGCTATGACCCCCTATTTCAGGTTTTTGGTCAGGAGCGCACCCTGGCTGAAATGAGCGTCACTGAGAAGAATCTGATCAGCCATCGCGGTTTGGCTTTGCGCCAAATGGCCTCAATAATCGGTGAGGTACTGGGCGGTGGAAGGTAAAGCTCTGCGTGTTGGGGTCGTCAGCGATTCCCACGGAGATGTGGCGTCTTTGCGGCAGGCACTGAGACAAATGGGTGCCGTCGATTTGCTTTTTCACCTTGGGGATCATTATCGTGACGGACAGCGCCTGGCCGAGCAAATGGGTGTGACAGTGATTGGGGTTGCAGGCAACTGCGACCCGCGTCTTGGCTCCAGCTATGAGCTCATTGAACTGGCAGGAGTGCGCTTCTATGTTACACACGGGCACACGCTGGGCGTAAAGATCAGCGTGGCTGAACTGGTACAGTCGGCCGCTCGCCATCGCTGTGACGTAGTACTCTTCGGTCATACCCATGTGCCACAGATTTTTTCTGACCGGGGTATTCTTTTCGTAAATCCCGGATCCACAGCCTATCCCAGGCATGGCACCAGAGCGGGATATGCGGTGCTGACGCTCATGGACGGGAGGGTAAGCGCCGAGCTCGGCCAACTCAACTGAGACTGCGTAGATCCGGTTGCTTTCCGGGCCTGTCATGTTATAATATTAAATGCCGTGAGCGGCTGATTGGCCGCATAAATGCTACGCGCCCGTAGCTCAGGGGATAGAGCAACTGCCTTCTAAGCAGTGGGCCGCAGGTTCGATTCCTGCCGGGCGCGCCATTAAAAACGTAGACCCCGCAAAGCTTTTGAGGTGCCCCCTGTCAA
>DDWC01000047.1 GCA_002345475.1 Firmicutes bacterium UBA2296 | reverse complement strand
TGGCGTCGTGCAGCACTGTGTTGGCCGGATAAAACCCCATGGGCTGATGGTTAAGTAAACCTGCATAGAAATGCGCCGGGAAGTGCGCCTTCAGGTAAGCCGTGTGGTAGGCGATCAACCCGAAAGTGGCGGCATGGGCTTTGTTAAAGCCGTAGGCCGCAAAGGCAGAAAGCTGACTAAATACTTTTAATGCAGTCTCCCGCGTTACGCCCTGCGACATGGCGCCCTGCACAAAGGCGGACTCCAGCTCCTGCATCTTTTGCGGGGGACAATCCTTGGTCATAGTGCGCCGCAGTATATCCCCCTGTCCCAGAGAAAATTTCCCCATGTGCGAGGCTACCTGCAAAACCTGTTCCTGGAACACTATCACGCCGTATGTCTCCTGCAGAACGGGTATCAGACACGGATGGGCGTAATCCGGCTCTTCCCGCCCGTGCCGCCTGTTCAGAAAGGGTGTAATCATATTGGCCTGCATGGGACCGGGCCGAAACAAGGCGATGTTTGCCACCACATCGGCAAATACAGCAGGCTGCAACCTGCCCAGTAGCTCGCGCATACCGGGGCTCTCCAGCTGGAATACGCCGACGGTTCGGGTAGATCTGAGCAGGTCATAGGTCTTTTCATCGTCGAGGGGGACTTTATCGATATCCAGAACATATCCGTCTTTGGCCAGGGATTGTTGGGCGTCGGCAATGGCCGAAAGTATGCGCAGCCCCAGCAAATCCATTTTGACCAGTCCCAATGCCTCCAGGTCGTCCTTGTCGTATTGGGTTATCACCACGCCCTTTGCGCTCCACTGTAGCGGGACCAGGTCGGTAAGCTTATCCCGGCTAATGACAACACCGCCCGCATGGACGCTTAGATGCCTGGGACAGCCGCCTATGGCAGTGCAAAAGCTCACCAGACGGCGGTACTTATCACTGCGGGGGAAGTTCTTCAGTTCGGGAAGTTCGTCGATGGCTCTTTCTAGCTTGCCTGCCGAAGTATGTGGGATAAATCTGGCCAGGCGGTCAATTTCGGTCTTGCTAAATCCCAGGCATTTGCTGACGTCACGGATGGCACTACGGGCGTTGAAGGTGTTAACTGTGCCTACCATGGCCACGCGATCTGACTTGTAGCGTTCGTAAACATAGGCGAGAATTTCGTCGCGGCGTGACGAATCAAAATCCATGTCTATGTCCGGCATGCCCTTGCGTTCCGGGTTGAGAAACCTCTCGAACAGCAGCCCGTGTTCTATTGGATCCACATGGGTCAGGCCCAGGGTGTAAGAAACCAGCGATNNCGCCGCTGAGCCACGGCATGAATACCGAATGCCTTCCCGGCGCGCAAAATTGACGATGTCCCATACCACAAGAAAATATTCGGCGAAGCCAAGATCGTTGATTATTTTAAGTTCATACCTGAGACGTTTGGTGGGCTTTCTCAGGTCTGAATACAGCTTTGTCATTCCCTCATGGCAAAGCTCCTCTAAATAGGATGAATTGCTTTTGCCCGACGGGGGAGTGAAGTAAGGGAAATGAAACTGGCCCAGAGGTAGTTCCAAATTGCATTCTGCGGCAATTATTGCCGTCCGCGACAAAGCTTCGGAGTGACCCGCGAAGAGACGATTCATTTCCTCCGCAGACTTAAGGTAAAGTTCGGAGTTCTTATGACTGCGGGGACTTTCACCCATAGCCTGGCGATTTTCGCCTATAGCCAGGAGTATTTCCCGGGTGGCATGATCATGCGGGACAAGAAAGTGCACATTATTGGTGACAACAGTGGGAAGCTCCAGCTGTTTGGCCAGGGAGACCTGTTTTCTTAGCAGTGCCTGTCCCTCCCGGGTCAGGGGGTTGCAGAGCTCGACATACAGAGAATTTCCGAATATCTCTTTCAGAGTAATGGCCTCTTCATGGGGCCGCACGCTTCCGGTCATCAGACATATCAGCCCCTTATGGAAGGGAGATATCTCCCGGGGGTTTACGGCAAAGCTCCCTTCGGGTGTTGCCATATTAACAGCAGTAAGCATATTGCACAGGTTGCTGTATCCCGACATATCCTTGCACAGCAGCACCAGGCTGCCCCCTGAGGTAAGGTCGAGTTCACAGCCCACGATGGGTTTTATGCCTATATTACGGCATGAGGTGTAGAATCTTATAGCTCCGGCCATGGTGTTATGGTCTGTCAGCGCAATGCTGCTCATGCCCAGTTTGGCCGCATGCTCGGCCAGAGCCTGGGGTGAAGGTAACGCTTCTTTGAAACTAAAATGTGAATGTGAATGCAGATGGACAAACACCTAATCCACCACCTTGGCCATGAACCAGTTGCCTTCGGTTCGTTCAAAACACAGTTCATAGATGCCGGCTTCTTCCTGACATACGGCCTCTACCATGATATGAGTTTTGTCTTCCGTGTACTGCCTGAAACTTTGCTGAGCTCGCCACATTTGTAGTACCCGGCATACACGATAAAACTTGCCGCGCCATATAAAAGAACGCGGGTCTTCGTCGTTACCCCACACCGCAATGGGTGTATTGTATCTTTTGCTCACTGCCAACACCTCCTTTGCAAACATGTGTTCGTAGTTAGTATATGATATCAGCTTTGTACCGCGGTCACAAGGCAAACACTGTAAAGAAAGTACAGCCGCTTTACGCTTAATCACAGTAGTGATACAATACGAAAAGAAAAAGTGCGCACAGGGAGGAACTTATCCATATGAACAAACACATCAAGCCTCTGCTAATCGGCACCATCCGCAACACACAGGCTCCCGCCTGCAAGGAATGCCAGACCTCATGCCAGTCAGCCTGCAAGACATCCTGTACCGTGGGCAACCAGGTCTGCGAGAGCAACAAATAGACAGCAATCTGTATAAGCGACGAAACCCTGGAGGTTATCCAGGGTTCTCTTCTTGGGAGGACTAATAAATGCACATATTCACTTTTCGCGATATGACGCTGGCACTGGATCCAAATAGCGGATCGCTCTTTGCCATTGACCCTCTGGCGGGTGAGATACTGGACAGGATGCAACACGAAGACCCCGATGACTTGCACAGCAAAATGGGGCAGAGTTACGATGCCGCACTTCTGGACGAGGCCTTTGCCGAAGTGCAGGCTTTAATTGCGGATGGTCTGGTGTTTGCGCCCTTACCGGCAGAGCCGCCCCGCGACGACTCCGGGCCCGAAGTTAAGGCCATGTGTTTGCACGTAGCCCACGACTGTAATTTGCGTTGCCGCTATTGCTTTGCCGGCACAGGTGATTTTGGCGGTGGACGCAGCCTGATGGATATTCCCACTGGGCGGGCAGCCATAGACTTTCTCATTCAATCCTCCGGCCGCCGCCGCAACCTGGAGCTGGACTTCTTTGGGGGAGAACCATTGTTGAATTTCTCTCTGGTCCGGGAACTGGTCGCCTACGGAGAGGAACAGGCCAGGCTCCATGACAAGAATCTGCGTTTCACCCTTACCACTAATGGCACTCTAATCAGCGACGAGGTCAAAAAATTCCTTAACGACAAGAAGATAGCCCTGGTTCTAAGCATCGATGGTCGGCCCGAGGTCAACGATTTGATGCGGCCCTTCCCTGGTGGCAAAGGTAGTTATAATCATGTTTCCCAGGCTCTCCTGGATATGGTCGCCTCCCGCGGGCACGGCAACTACTACGTGCGCGGCACCTACACCGCTCACAATCTGGATTTTGCCGCAGATGTGCGCCATCTGTATTCTCTTGGGTTTCGTGAGATTTCCCTGGAGCCGGTGGTGGGCGGGCAGGAAGAGGATTACGGCATAAGGGAAGAACGCCTTCCTGTGTTGCGCGCCGAGTACGACAAACTGGCTGATTTCTACCTGGAGTGTCAGGAGAAAGGCGACCCCTTCCATTTCTTTNNGCCTCGCCAAGCGCGTGACTGGCTGCGGCGCAGGCTACGATTACGTGGCAGTCACTCCCGAGGGAGATCTTTACCCCTGCCACCAGTTCGTCGGCCAGGAGGAATTCCGGCTGGGTGACGTGCATAGAGGCTTGCAGAGGGCTGACATATCGGAGAAGTTTGCCCAGGCCAACCTTTACAGTAAACCGGAGTGTCTTGATTGCTGGGCGCGGTTTTACTGCAGCGGAGGCTGCCACGCCAGTGCGCACTTCGTCAATGGCAGTTTCTTTTCCCCGGACAGGGTGTCCTGTGAGCTACAAAAGAAACGCATCGAATGTGCCTTGGGAATTGCGGCTTTGGGAGCGCAGGATAGTGGCGCTTAGCGCTTAGCGCTTGGCACTTAGCGGATTTTACGGAGTACCGGCGACGCTAGCTCTTGGTTGCTTGTTCTTATGAGTAGGAAGACAGGTTGAGATCACAGTTGGATTCACTCCGACGCCCCTTCGGGGGCGTTTTTCTGTGCACCCGGTTTCCATTGTTTCGTTCCTTCTTGCCCCGTTCCACCAAGCGCTAAGCGCCAATCGCCAATCGCGATTTCCAATACCACTGCCACTTTCGCCAAAATAACCGCGTCAAGCGCGGTTCTTGCCCGCATAACGGCCTCAAATTGCTCGACTTTGCGCAAAGTACCGCTTTTACCTTGTGGCTGGGCGCGTCCTATACTGTGTTCAGGAAGTCGGCCGACTTCAGAACAAGGAAAGGAGGTAAAACAGATGGCACTGCGCGAAAACGAACTGACCCGTCTCCGCCTCACCGTAAAAGTAGATGAGAAATCCGATGGATCTCCCGTACTACGCCACCGCACCTTTAACCGCGTCCGTGACAACATCACCGATGCCGATGCTCTGGAGATTCTCACCGCTCTGGGCGCTCTGCAGGAAAAGGACGTCATCAGCACAACCCGCATCGACGAA
>DDWC01000120.1 GCA_002345475.1 Firmicutes bacterium UBA2296 | reverse complement strand
GATTTTTGCTCATGCCATGGCCGAAGCCAGAGTATCGGCAGACAGGGCGGCCTATGTGGGCGACGATTACCACAGTGACGTGCTGGGGTCAAAAGGCGCTGGCATGTTCTCGGTCTGGTACAATCCTGAAGGTAAAGCAGCCCCGGCGCCGGTTGTCCCTGATCGTGTAATCAGCACATTTACCGAGCTGACAGAAATATTCGTCAGTCGGCGATAATTCGGGGGGGTACAAAGGTCTTGTAGGGTTTGGCGCTAAGCAGGCTGAGGAATACGCTTTCGGTAACCGCACCTCCTACCATGGCCATAGCCGCGATCTGGGCCCCAAGCGCGGGGAAAGCGGCAGTTACCGTGGTGGCGATCAATATAATTGCGCTAATGTTTAGTAGCTTCCCAATTGTGAGGTACTGTGTTTTGGAAGCCACCATGAGAACGCCGCTGGCAAACTCCGTGGCAGCCGCAAACACAGGCAGCAGACAAAATATAGCTATAACTTTGATGGCCTCCCGGGCCAGTTCAGATTCTGCTCCGATAACCCTGGTAAGCAGAAATATCCCCGCCGGAGTGAAGGTCACCGCAGACAGAGCCAATGCTCCTCCCAGGCCTACCAACATGGCGAAACGCATGGCCTGGCGGCGCTGGTCTATCTCCTGCCCGAAGATAATCGCCAGCTGGTGCAAGTTGAAAACAACTGCCGTAAAGGTGAAGCTGAAGCTCCACGCCACCTGGTATGTTGCCAGAGCTAGTTCGGGGGATGCTGTTCGCGCCAGGGCCGCGTTGAGGACAGGGCGGGTGAAGGTCCAGGCCACTGTGGCCAGAAAAATCGGTATGAAGAAGCGGACTGCTCCGGGGACATTAACCGATGTCCCCGCGGGGTTTTTGTCAGGCAGTCTAGCGGCCAATCTCCCGCCGGTTAGAAAGGCCATTGCGGCTTCGACAAAAACGCCGAGACTAAGGACTATGGCGCCGACAGAAGCACCAGGCAAAGATTCAATTCTGGGCAGTAACATGGACAGCAGGAACATGAAGGACAGGCGGATGACCACGTTTATGGTTAGTAACCCTGTTTTGCGGTTCACAACTATAATAGCCTGATAGAATGAACGCAACGCTGAAGCGGCAGGGAAGAGCAGAAAGACCCGGAAAGCCGCGATGGCATCAGGGAAGATGTGTTCGGGCACACCCAGAATGCCCATAAACACATTCTTACCCAGGGGTGTGAAGGCTACCAGAAGCATCAACGCCGTAAGTCCTGCCCAAAACATAAGCATAGTGCGGCGAACTGAGTTGAAGGACGTCTTGTCGCGAAACAGAGCTACTCCCATGCGTTGCATGGCGTAACACGGTCCTTCGAACATTACAGCAATGCTTTGTGCCACAGCGTAAGCCGCCAGGGCCGCATTGGCCTCGGCGGTGCGCGCCAGCCCGGCGCTGACGATGGAGTGCGAGCTCATCATGAGTACTGACGTTGCCGCCAATGGTGCGTAAAACTTTAACATGTCTCTGACATTGCTGTTCACGAAATTCACCTCAGACTAAATATAGCATCGTATGGAGAAAATACTATAACCGTATTAACAAAATTTCTACCCCCTTGTCGGGGGTAGATGCGGGCCTGGTGCCCTCAGGGTTCCAATTACTTCTTTTCGTATGCATCCCTCAAGTAAGCTATGGCCTTTTCGTCGTCGTCCGCTATCATGATGTCCCCATCCAGGAGGACGGGCACGAAATACTGGCCCGACACGGCAAAGACCTCAGTTCGTGTTTCCCGTTCCTTGGGTACCTCAATCAGTTCGTAATCGAGTGCCAGTTCTGAGAGAACCTCGCGCACCTTGCGGCAGTAGGGGCAGTGGTCCAGATTGTAGAGACGAATCATCTTCAGTCCACCTTTCCATTTTTCTTAATTATTTTCGCTATTCATCAGACAAAGACGCCCAGGTATGCGTCTATATCTATGTCAGGGTGATGGAGGGTAGTTATGGATGACCGAGATCTCGTGGTTATGTTTCAGTCGGGTAATGATTCAGTGTTTTTGACCCTGGTGGAAAGACACCAGAGAGCGGTCTTTGGCACCGCAGTGCAGATGCTCAGGTCCCGTGAGGAAGCCGAGGACGTGGCCCAGGAAGCCTTTGTTAAAGTATACCAGATTCTGCGTCACGGCGGCACGGTAGAGTTTCTGCCCTACGTCCGCAAAATTGCCGCCAACCTCGCCCTTGATCGTCTGAGAAGGCTTGATGTGGCAGCCAGGCATATCGACAATGAGCGCCGCTACATCAGGAGCCTGCATGAGGAATCAGCCGAGGAAGTTACCCTTAAACGTCAGGAACAGCAGTCTGTGCGCGAACTCATTGAAAGACTGCCTGCTATGTATCGTGAAGTGATTGTGCTCCACTACGTGGCGGGACTCAGTTATCAGGAGATAGCTGAACATTTGGGTGAGCCAATGACTCTGGTAAAGAACAGGCTTTTTCGTGGCAAGAAGCTCTTAAAGGACTCATTGGTCAGTCAAGGAGGTGTGTCAGTTGAAGTGCGATGAAGTCAAATTGGTGTTTGACTCTTATTTGTGCGGCGAGGCAGGCGATAGAGCCAGCCGACTGGTAGAGGACCACCTGGCGGCCTGCCCTGAATGCTATCAAAGCCTGCTCTGTGTCAACGATGCCGAGCTCGACGCGGCCCTCACCGGAGACTGGTATGCTGCAGAGCCACCTTCTGACTTCTCCACCAAAGTGTTGCGCAGCGCTCGTGTCAGGTTCATCACATCAGGTGCCCGGTGGCTAATACCCCTCTGGCTTTTGTATGCCGCAGCCACGACGGTAGCGGGACTGTGGCTGGCCCTGGGGCGAAGTATTTTTGGTGTTTCCCTGGGCGAGATAATTGGCATCGCCCGTACGGTAAGGTCCGTTGCCCAGACTCTAGGCGAGGCCTTCAGCCTGGTCAATATCAACGAGGCGGCGGTCTTTCTTCTGGCCATGTCATGTTTTGTTTCACTGGCCCTGATTCGTTATGCATATAAGGAGGTACTATTATGGACAAAAGACTAATTATGGTGTTGCTGGGGGCCCTGATCATTCTGCCCTTGCTGGCGGGCTTTACGGTGGGGGGCGACGACAACATAGTGACTATCGGTAAGGACGTCACACTGGAGGCAAACTCATTCGTCACCAACAATGTGGTGGTTATTGGAGGCAGCGCCACCATACGCGGGCAGGTGCAGGAAAACGTTGTTGCTGTGTTTGGGAATATTTATCTGGAGCAGGGTGCCGTAGTTCGCGGCGATGCCGTGGCGGTGTTCGGTTCCGTTATTCGTCAGGGCGACTCCCAGGTGTACGGTGAGAGTGTCAGCGTCGATATCGGATCGCTCAACTGGCGCGACTTGCGATTTTCTGGAGTAACACGGCCATTTCAGGGCGCGTGGCGAGGCTCTGGCAGCATTTGGGGAGTTCTCTGGGTGGTTCTTCTTGGACTCATCGTTATGTGGGTAGCACCTCGCGCCGTGGAGGGTGTGGCCAGCGCCGCCACCACTGATCCTGTAAAAGCGATTCTGTACGGATTGCTAAGCTATGTCGCGCTTGTTCCCCTGACCATAGTCATGGTCATCAGCTTGCTGGGTATTCCGCTTATACCCTTCTTCTGGCTGGCTGTGGCGGTGGGTCGCCTGGTTGGTCAAGTGGCTCTGGGTCTTGTGGCCGGCCGGTATATACTCCGTCAAGCCAGTTCGGGTGGGCACAACCAGGCTGCAGCGGCTGCCATTGGTCTGCTGGCTCTGGGCGTAATTACCCTGATACCCGTGGCGGGTGGCTTTGCCAGCCTGTTCTACAGCCTGCTTGGCTTCGGTGCCGTTGTCTGGAGCCGGTTTGGCAGAAGACCGGTTTCGCCGGTCGCCGCATCACAGCGGGGCACAGTAGTGGTCGAGGAGGGGAATACAAATGTCTAAACTTGCCAAAGCGATACTGGTGGTTGGTGTCATCTGGCTCGTCCTGGTGGCCGCCATCGGCATCGGAGGGTTCACACTGTTTGGTTTCCGTCAGGCTGTTGATCTGTTACCCGGCTTCATTGGCGTGAGAGAGTCCGTACAGCGTACGGACACCATCACCCATGCCGCCGGTGATATAGCAGAACTGGAAATAGTGAGTCGCAACGGCAAGGTGGAGGTGTCCGCTGGTACGGGAGCCGATATTGTCATACTGGCCAAGTACACGGTATGGGATAATAGCCAGTCCGCGGCTCAGGCCAAACTCGACAGGCTCTCCACTGCGGTCACGGAACAGGCGGGAAAGTTGCGGGTCGAGGCATTGTTTCAGAGTCTCACGGTTAGCAACGAATCAGTTTCCTACGAGGTTATCGTGCCTGAGGGCATAGACGTCAACGTCAAGACCTCTAATGGTTCCATAACAGTCATCGGTGTCGACGGCGTTCTGGGACTCGAAACCAGCAACGGTACAATTGAGATAACCGGTGCAGGTGGCCCGTCGCAGGTCAATGCCCGTACGTCAAACGGCAGAATCATCCTTAAAGCTGCACCCGCTGGCGGCACTTACGATCTGCGCACCTCCAACGGCGCCATAAACATAACACTCCCACAGGATCTGGGCGTTGAAGTCGATTTAAGCACCAGCAACGGCACCATAAACCTGGGTGCGGGGCAATGGCTGCTGGAGGGCGGCCAAATTTCCACCCGAAGTGCCAGAGCGACCAGAGGCGATGGCGCACTGCAAATCAGAGCCGTAACCTCAAATGGCAACATCGTAATCACAAACGAATAACACTAACTTTGCAGTTGTGTTCCAAAGTACATAGTGAGTGCCACCTCCCGGTTGGTTGTGCTAAAATAACAGTATGACCAATCGGGAGGTGGCACATGTACAGGAAGCTGATTGTTATGTTCTCAGTGACACTGATTGTTCTTTCGACGGCAGCTCTGGCTCTTGCTGCCACCCCGGCCGTGGTGGACGCGGGCGTTCTCAATCTGCGCGCGGGCCCCGGGACCGGTTATCGTGTAGTGGACACCCTGACCAGGGCCGAACAGCTGGTAGTTCTGTCTGTTCAGGGCGATTGGCGTCAGGTAAGAACCGTTCTTGGCCAGACAGGATGGGTCTTTGGGCAGTATCTCAGTACCGACCCCACTTTCCTGCTGGCAGAGAGGGTACTGCAGGTTCGTGCTGCCAGCCTCAATCTGAGGCAGGGGCCTGACACCAGGTATCCTGTAATAGGAGTTGTCCAGGAAGGGCAACTGCTCAATTCCTCCGGTCGAATTGGCGGCTGGTACCGGGTTACCGTTGGCGGCCAGGCCGGCTTTGTTCACTACGAATATGTTGACGTAATCGATCAGAACAATCCGCCTCAGGTGCCCGTCGGTATCCCTTTGGCGCAGACCACCGTTAACAGCCTGAACATGCGCACCGGCCCGGGGGTTTCGTTCCCAGTTATCACGCGTTTGACACGCAACACCATCGTTGCCGTCCTTGAAGAAGGTCCCTGGGCGAGAGTCATGCTGGATAACGGCGCTGTGGGATTTGTCGCCAGTGAGTATATTGCCGCTGCTGAAGGCCAGGCAATTGTGCGCATAAACGCCAGCTCTGTCAACCAGCGCACGGGGCCCGGCACAGACTACTCTGTCATGGCGACCCATAGCCTTGGCTCTACTCTTACCTGCCTTGGTTTTGAGGGTGGCTGGATAAAGGTTTCTTCCACTGCCGGTGAAGGTTACATTTTGGGAAGCCTTCTCTCCATCGGTTTCAAGTCTGATTCAGGCACTCCCAGCGGGGCACTGCCTGATCTGACCGGTTTCAGGGTTTTGGTGGATCCCGGTCATGGGGGAAGAGACCCCGGGGCCATCGGCGTCAACGGATTGTACGAGAAAACCGTTAACTTGACGCTGTCACGAAAGCTGTCGGCACTGCTCACGCAGTCAGGTGCCGAGGTAATAATGACGAGAAATTCGGACATCGCTCTAAATCTGGATGAGAGAGTCGCTATCGCTAACACCAGCGGGGCACATCTGGTGGTCAGCATACACAATAACGCGCACCCCAACGCCAATGTCTCCGGAACACAGGTCTTTTATGGCGTTACTGCAGGTAGCTTTGCTCTGGGCAACGAAGTGCACAAACAGTTGCTTGGGCTGGGTATCGCCAACATGGGACTCCGTTCTCAGAGTTTTAAAATATTGGCGCAGACAACTATCCCTGCGATCCTCACAGAAACATTGTTCCTGTCCAACCGTGGAGATGCCGCTCTATTGGCCCAGGACAGCTTTCTTGATCAGGCGGCCGCTGCTCACTTCCGGGGGATCAGCCAATGGTTGCTAGGCCTCCGCTAGAGTGCTGCTGCAGTTCACCAACCGGGCAAAGAAAAAAGGCGACCGAGTCATTACTCAGTCGCCTTTTTGCTTGCTTCGGTCTTAAGGATTGTCTGAACCTTTTTTTCAAAAGGTTTACCGATCTTGAAAATCTTCTTGCAGTTAGAGCCCACAGGTGCCACCTCCTGATAATCTGGTCTACATCATGTAACTGTTATATGATATCATCTTGCATTGGATGTGACAATTACAGATTAATCTACTGGAGGTACGTATGGG